>JAESRJ010000180.1 GCA_016764715.1 Kordiimonadaceae bacterium
CGACCTTCAAAATCTAAACATTAACCTCACACTCAGAAAGAAAATGAAATGAAACTGAAAACATTAACGTACGGTCTTATGGCCACCGCTTTGACAGCTATGCCTGCGTTGGCAAATAAAGCGGATGTTATTAATAATTACGCTGATATTGCCGTTGCCAGTTATGGTGACAGCCTATCAAGTGCCAAAATATTGCAAACGGCTATTAATGCTTTAATTGCATCCCCGTCTGCAGACAATCTTGAAGCCGCAAAAGCAGCTTGGCTTTCATCACGGGTTCCTTACCAACAGACCGAAGTGTTCCGTTTCGGGAATGCGATTGTGGACGATTGGGAAGGCAAAGTGAATGCTTGGCCACTCGATGAGGGTTTGATCGACTATGTTGATGCATCTTATGGCGGTGCCACCGACGAAAACGGGCGCACCTCCACCGAGCAAGCTGCGTTCGATACGCTTGAGATCGATAGCGCGTCGGACCACGCAGCGATAAAACGTCAGTACCGTAAACTAGCAAAAATGTACCACCCGGATGCCAACCCAGGTGACCCGGACGCGGCTGAGCGTTTCTACCAAGTTCAAACCGCCTATGAACTGTTGCGCGAAAAAAATGCTTAACCGCTAGTTCGCCCTAACTCCCTAAACAGACCCGATACCCTAAACTTGCTTTTTGATTTTGGCAGGAGACATTGATGGCAGCTACAGAGAATAGCGGGCTGAAAACGCCTTCGATGGCGACCGGCATGATGTTCGGCGGTGTGGCAACCCTTATCTGGGGTGCGTGGCCGGTTGTTACCGCGCTCGGCGTTGAGGCCAACTTAACGCCCTTCCAGCTTGTTATACTGCGTATCTTCATTGCAGGGCCACTGCTGTTGCCGTGGGCGTTTCGCGGCAAACACAGTGTGCGCGAATGGGCCAAAATTGCCGTACTAACAGTGACCGCTGGCGCGCCCTATACCTATATTGTCTCAAACGGGTTCCAATATACCAGCGCGACGCACGGCGGCGTAATTATCCCTGGTACCATTATGCTCACGACACTGATCGCCAGTCATTTTTTCCTGAATGACAGAATGCACCGCTACCGCTTCATCGGCGCAGGCGGTATTGTGGTTGGGCTTTTCCTATTGGCTGTGGGGGCTGAGACAGCAGAAGGCACGCCTTCAAGCCTAATTGGTGACTTGCTGTTTTTCAGCGGCGGCATCCTGTGGGCAGCCTACACTATGCTGCTGCGTGTATGGCCGATGGACCCGGTTATTGTTACCGCACGGGTTGGTTTGATGTCGATGATATGGGTCGCCGCGCTTTATCCGTTTACAAACGGTGTTGATTTTAGCGACGTCCCATCAGGCATGCTTGGTTTTCAGGCCCTGTGGCAAGGCGCTATATCCGCCGTTATCGCCATCGTACTCTTTAACAAGGGCGTGGCTATTATGGGCGCATCGCGCGCGACCGTGCTAAACGCCGTTATCCCGGTGATATCAACGATACTAGCCTTTGTCGTTTTATCCGAAGTGCCAACAGGCACCGAGCAGCTGGGCTTACTGGTCATCTTACTCGGCATTGCTACTGCCATGTTCCTGAAGCCAAAGCCCCGGCGGATACAGAATGCTTCTACGCAAGAAAACTAAAGGCTGAAAGCAACTTCGCGTACTGCAAGCGGCATAATTTGTTGGCCATGATTGTCGAAATTTTCAGGCAACAACCAGGCACCGTAGGCTGCCGCTAACTTGGGCCAATCTTCGTCCGTCATTGCATACCAGGCTGTGTCGCAGTTTTTGCCTTTCTGCACGCTTTCGTTTCTGAAAGTGCCTTCATAGGCAAACCCAAAGCGAAGCGCCGCACGTTTTGAGGCCTCGTTTTCATTGTCGCATCTCCATTCGTAGCGCCGATTGCCCAAATCTTCAAAAACATGCTTGGCCATCAGATACATGGCTTCGGTAGCGATGCGGGATCGTTGCAGTTTTTTGCTGAAACAAATAAAACCTACTTCCGCGCTACCATGCCCTTTGCGCAGCCGCATATAGCTAGCCATACCTAGTATTTCATCCGTGTCCACCGACCGGACAATCATCGTTTCCCAATTGAGCCGTTCTATTGCCACGCTGAGTGTAGTTTTGAAAGCATGCAAATCTGCAAACGGGCCAAGCGGCAAATAGGCCCATAGATCGTCATCGCCCGAGCCGCAGATTGCAGCGAACAAGCCTGCGCCGTGGATATCCCAATTGAGCGGTTCCAGGCGGGCATGCTGGCCCAATTGCACGGTGCTGCCGGGCCGGTCACAAGGCTGCCAATTTGAAAGGTCGATCATACTAAATATTCCCGTTCATGCAGGGGAGATGTTTTCTTTGTCGCCGCAAAGTCCTTGTGCACGGCGGCATCAATTGAATTTAACACTCACTCTGTGAAAGCGACTTCGCGTGCTGCAAGCGGTGCGACTTGCTGGCCCAGACTGCTGAAGTTCTCAGGTACCAACCAAGCCTCATACGCTGTCGCTAATTTAGGCCAGTCTTGGTTTGTCATTGCGTACCAGGCGGTATCGCGGTTTTTGCCCTTTTGCACACTTTCGTTTCTAAAAATGCCCTCATAGGCAAACCCAAAACGGAGTGCTGCACCGTTAGAGGCTACGTTTTCGCTGTGGCACTTCCATTCGTAGCGCCGGTAGCCTAAATCCTCAAAAACATGCTTAGCCATCAGATACATGGCTTCTGTTGCGGTGCGAGACCGCTGTAATTTGTTGCCGAAACAAATGCAGCCAACTTCCGCACTGCCGTGCGCCTCGCGGAGCCGCATATAGCTTGCCATGCCAAGTATCTCATCCGTATCCGCCGAACGGATAATCATTGTTGCCCAGTTTAGATGTTCAATTACCGTGCTTAGCGTGGTTTTRAGGGCACCTAAATCAGGGAATGGCCCAAGCGGCATATAGGCCCATAGGGCGTCGTCGCCCGCGCCGCAGATGGCGTTGAACAGGCCTGCTCCGTGCGTATCCCAGTCGAGCGGTTCTAGGCGCGCATACTGGCCCAATAGAACGATACCGCCTGGGCGGTTGCAAGGCTTCCAGCTCGTAAGATCGATCATACTAAACACTACCGTTCATAAGGAGGGATGGTTTTGATTTTCTCGGCATAATCCCTATGCACCGGGGCATCGATTGAATTTAGGATACGTTTTGTCGATGCAGGGTTCGCGCCGAGCGCCACGCCCTCTCGCCATTCTGTTTTCGGGCGCACGGGCCGCGGTACAAAACCGCCACCACAGTTAGGGCATACGTTTTCCAGTAGGCTCACACAGTCACTACAATAAGTGCATTCGTAACTGCAAATGCAGGCGTCAGTCGCTGCAGGCGGCAGGTCTTTATCGCAATTTTCACAGTTGGGTCTTAGTTCCAACATCAACAGTTTCCTCCTTTATGACCAGTCGTAACGGTCCATAACCGGGTGATTGAGCGGTGCTTTTTCGCCCTCTGGCGCGACGATAGGCGTACGGCGGTTGGTTTGAAGCGGCACCACACCAGCCCACACAGGGTACTCCCCTTCTTCGCCGTCGCCCGGCGGATCAGCGCGCTTTTTAACAGATGCGTCGTCGATTTCCATAACCAGCATTCCTGTCGCTTTGCGCTCAGTATCCGTCATCGGCCGTAGCTGTGGCCATCGGCCCGGCGCAATTTGTTCGAAAAACAGTTCCATCTGACGGTCAAACTCCGCATCATCATCAACGAGGCTTGGCGTGCCGAAACACATGGCAGATCGGTAATTCACACTGGTGGAGAAGGCCGAACGCGCCAGCACTAAACCGTCCAAATGCGTTACAGACAAACAAGCAGGAGCGCCGCCAGATAGATGTTTGATCATCTGACTTTTGCTGTGGCCGTGCCAATAAAGTTTATTGCCCTCGCGCCAGTGACAGGTAGGGATTACATAAGGTTGGCCGTCCATCTCATAGCCCACGTGGCAGAGAAAATGGCCATCCAAAATGCTATAAACTGCTTCTTTGTCGTAGGCTGCACGCACGGCACCTCGCCGCACGGTATTGCGACTATTTTTCGCAAAACTACCACCGGATTTTTCTTCATTATTGGCCGTTACAGCTGGCTGTTCGGCCGGTACATTTGTATCAGGCATATTAAAACTCTGTTGTTGCTAGCGCTCTTGATCTTAGGTATGACGATTTATTGATCCCCTCATAAGGTCCAATACGAGTTAATTTATGGTACCAATACTCAAACATCTGATTGACACCACCCTGACGGTGGGCACGGACGGTATAGGCACCCTTCAACAGCAACTGCACCAGCAACTGCGGTCTGCCATTCTTGAAGGACAGCTTCCAGCGGGAACTCGCCTACCGGCAACGCGGGCCTTTGCCCACCAGCAGGGCGTTTCAAGGAACACTGTGCTTGCAGCCTACGACCAATTGATCGCGGAGGGATATCTGGAAACCCGCCAGGGTTCTGGCACTTTTGTCACGTTGGAAYTTCCCGATGATTTTACMCGCWCSGCRCCAMSCKYGCSGRGCGMTGWAWMCGMRCCRAMTGARRRACGGCAAWCYMRCAAACRGAYCWYGCCKACWGGCCTGCCTGCKACMGATGCMTTYCCGATGGAYGTWTGGGCACGGCTTAACAGCAGTGCCTGGCGACACGCTGACCGAAGCTTATTGCACTATGACGATCCACTTGGGTACGAACCTTTACGGCAAGCCATTGCATCCTATCTCAGCAGTTCAAGAAGCGTGCGCGCAACAGCCGACCAGATATTGATTGTCTCTGGTCTACAACAAGGCATGAAACTGATCGTCGACACTTTGATGAYGGCCTGCGATACGATCATACTTGAAGACCCWGGATAYGGSGGCTTGCTAAGAACAGCCGAGGCCTGCACCCCAAAAATAGCGTATACAGCAATAGACGGCTCAGGCGCTTGTGTGCCCAAAACCAACACTAAAAACAGCCTTTTAATCATTACCCCATCCCACCAATATCCCCTGGGCATTGCAATGCCAACTGCGCGGCGTTTGGCGCTGATCAAATGGGCGCGCACCACCAATAGCCTGATATTTGAAGATGATCACGACAGTGAGTTTCGCTACGCAGGGCGACCGCTAAGTTCCCTGCAGGGTATCTCAAATGGTGACCATGTGATTTACGGCGGTAGCTTTTCCAAAGCAACGTTCCTTGCGCTCCGGCTTGGGTATCTGGTGCTGCCCAAACACCTTGTGGGCCCGATCCTGAAACGCCGAGAAGCCACGGATAGTTTCCCGTCAATTATGCCGCAACTGGCGCTTACAAAATTTATCAGCGAGGGACATTTTGCACGGCACTTACGCCGCTTGCGTAAAATACATAACACTCGACAGAAGCATTACCGAGCGCTTTTTGCCCAGCATTTGACGCAATATTTTGAATTAACACCTTCTGAACTCGGCCTGCATATCGTAGCGCGGCCCTCGAAGACGCTTGCTAATATGACAAGCACAAATGACCTAAAATGGGCTGAGCTGGTGCGCCGCGCAGGCCTTTCCGCCTACCCGCTGTCAGGAAACTACCGCACAGAAAACCGCGAACAAGGCATTCTGCTTGGCTTCGCAAATTTTACCGAAGCGGAAACTACTGAGCGCCTCCTTAAACTGGCCCACTATATGCGTGAAGAAACAGGCTTTTAATCAACGCTTTACCAGTGTAGTTTGGCACACATATATTTTATAGCCGCGCCCAACAAGGCGACCCTTTGGGAGACATTTTATGGTGGGGAAATTTTCAGCGGTAGCAATCGCCGGACTTATGGCGGGAGTTGCTTTTTCCGGCGCTGCGGACGCGCAAGACAATTGGAGCTATTCTGGCAATAATGGCCCAGCGAATTGGCACCAGCTTTCGCCCGCCAACAGTGTTTGCCGGACCGGCCAGCAGCAAAGCCCTATTAATATTGAAGGGACGGACCCTGTTATCATGCACCGGCTGATAACCGACTATAAAGTCGCGCCGATCAACCTGAAGAATAACGGCCATTCCATTAGCATGGCATACACCCCAGGCAGTATCATGCGGGTTGGTGCTCGTTTCTACACACTCAACGGCATGACCTTCCATACGCCCGCAGAGCATACAGTCGCTGGGCAAAGCTACCCGATGTCCATTCAGTCTTGGCACCGCGGGCCGGACGGCAGTGTTGCGATCATCGAAACCTTGGTGAAAGAAGGCCGCGAAAACACAGCAATCAAAGAGATATGGGCACACCTGCCGCTCGAATCGGGCCAGACCTCAAAGATAGATGCCGTACTGATCAACGCACGGGATTTAATGCCTACCGACAAAGCCTATTTCCGTTATGTTGGCTCGCTCAGCACACCGCCTTGCTCAGAAGGCGTTCAGTGGTACGTCTTGAAGCGACCGATAGAGCTTTCGAAGCAGCAAATTGACTTGGTACGCGGTGTCGTTGGTGGCGATAGCGCACGTCCGGTACAACGTCGTAATAACAGGATTATTCTCGATGCACGCCCTCAATAAAAGCTCAGAATTACCTTTCTTCGAAACCAGCGGAGCAAAGCTTGGCCGCGCCGTAACTGCCTCTGCTTTGCTGCTATTGCTAGGCGCTTGTTCCGGTGGCTTTGGCTTGTTTAGCAGTAACAACTCGACAGGCTCAGTGGGCGGAACCTTCCGCATGCAATCAAACGTGCGGAATGCTGTATGTGAAGGCCGCGCTGACGAAGCCGTCGCTATCATGAGCGCAGAGCCGCTTGCATCTCAACCAGACAAATTCTTTGTTGCCCTTGCAATTGACGAAAGTGGCCACCCCGTAAGGGCCCGCCAGCTTTATGTTCGGCTAATGCAGGTAGGGTCACAAGAACGGGTTCTTGTTAACTGCGGCAACCGCGTTTTAGCGGACGGCACCGTGGCTAATGAAGCAGCCCGCAGGCTTGCGGCCGTCGCACAACAGATGGCTGCGCTCGACGCGAATTTGCGCCCAACGCCTGCGCTACATAGTGGCCTACCAGCGCTAACACCCAGGCGAAACAGCGCTGCAAGCAGCAGTTCTGGCTCGCCTTTCGTGGCCTCTGGTTCGCCGGTTATGATCCAGCGACCTTCCAGCCAGTCCCCGTTCGGTAGGTGGTTTGTACATCTGTCATCCTATAGATCGCTTGAAAACGCTGAAGGGAACCGCGCGACACTTGAGCGGAAATTCCCGAAACTCAGCGGCTTGATTGACCAGTGGCAAGTGAACGTGAATGGCCCTGCTATCCGGCTTGGCGTTCGCACTGATAATAAGCCAGAAGCAACGGCCATCTGCAATGCGATAAAAAGCCAAGGCAGCTACTGCGCAGTTTTAGATTCGTCTAAATAAACCTGCCTGTTACGAAAAGGGTGTTGACGTAAGCCGTCGGGGCCCTAAGTTTACCATCATGAATACAAGACCGCATACATTACAAAACCTTCTAGGCCTCACGCTCATTCGGCGCTGAGACCAGACCCAATTCCTTTTCCCGATCTCACTTTCGCGCCCCTTAAAGACTTGGCGCAACTCCGACGTTGTGCCGTACGCAAAGGCCCTCTTCATGTCTTCACCTGAGACACCTGCAAAAACCATTCGTTCCGGCATCTTGCTGGCCGTTGGCGGTGCCATTCTCTTCTCCAGCAAGGGCATTTTCATCAAATATGCCTATGCGGACGGCTTATCCACTGAAACGGTGATGCTGTTCCGAATGCTCTTATCCCTGCCAGTGTTTCTCTATGTTGCCATCAAGTCCTCTAAAGCGTTTTCAAAGACTGACATTACACGGCGTGATGTATTGACGGCGCTTTACTGCGGTATCTTTGGCTATTATCTCTCCACATGGCTTAGCTTTTTCAGTCTACACTTCATTTCTGTGCAGCTGGAGCGGATCATTTTATTCAGTTACCCTGCGCTTGTTGTACTGATGGCAGCAATTGTAGCGCGTGCGTGGCCAACACGGCGAATGGGCGGAGCAGCGATCCTAACTTATCTCGGTGTTGCGTCTGTATTCGGGTACGAACTGTTGGCAGGGAACACGGAACAGTCGTCCCTATCAAACATTGCCTTCGGGGCGGCTTCTGTAGGCATGGCTGCCGTTTTTTACGCAAGCTATGTGCTTGCCTCTAAACCGCTTATCACCAAATTCGGTAGCGCGCTTTTCACCGGCGTAACTATGTCTATTTCCGCCGTGGCCATTGGCTTGCACAGCCTGATTRTTGCTGTTTCTGATCAGAATATGGATGTTTTTCTACCGACAGGAAACAGTCTTRTCCCTCTGGTTTTGATCGCWGTACTCGGCACCATCATCCCTAGCTTCATGTTAGCGGAAGCCATTGCRCGGGTCGGTCCTGAACGTACTGCCATATCCGGCACGGTGGGCCCCGTTGCCACWGCAGTGRTTGCYGTTGCCTTCCTCGGCGAAGCCTTTACCGRGTTTCACGCCCTATCGCTGGTGCTATGTACGGCAGGAATTGTGCTCATTACGCGCAGCAAAAGRAAATTMGAGAAGGAATAAYCGGGTRATTTCAGCTGGTTACGGCACCAAACAACTTCAAGCTGGATCAACGGCACCGGCTTGCCTATGATGCCGCCACACGGCGCGGCTCGGGGTGGGCAGCGCCTTTAAAATAAAAAGCAATTTTGCTTGGGGAGAATCTGATCATGGCTGGTGCAGCAGGTCAACAACAGTGGTCGTCCAAATGGACGTTTCTACTGGCAGCCGTCGGCAGTGCCGTCGGTCTTGGKAATATCTGGAAATTTCCGTTTGARGCRGGYCARGGCGGAGGCGGTGCCTTTGTTCTTGTWTATTTGGCGTTTGTTTTCGCGGTTGGTTTGCCGGTTTTGATGGCTGAGCTTTCGCTCGGCCGGCGAGGCAAAATGTCTCCTATCGGTACAATGGAAAAGATCGCCAAAGAAGAAGGTCGCAGTAAAGCCTGGAGCCTCATTGGTTGGTCTGGCGTTGTTGGCGGCTTTATCGTTATCAGCTTCTACGCCGTCGTTGGCGGCTGGGTTCTTGCCTATATCGTGAAAGCTTTTTCAGGGTTTGCGGGCTTTGATGCCGCAGTTTCCACTGACACATTTGTCGCTTATATYTCTGATCCRRTTTGGCCTGTTGTATCTCAATTYGCCTTCATTGCGATTACAATCGGCATCGTTATGCGCGGTGTAAAAGGTGGCTTAGAAAAAGCAGTAACCTACTTGATGCCAGCGCTGTTCGCACTGCTTTTTGGCCTTGTCATCTACTCAGCGTTCAACGGAGCTTTCGCGCAAACACTAACTTTTCTCTTCAGTCCTGATTTCAGCAAGTTGACATTGGATACTGTATTGAACGCTCTTGGTTTGGCTTTCTTCTCGCTCTCGCTCGCACTTGGTTCGATCATGACTTACGGAGCGTACCTGACGAAAGATATCAACATCCCGCGTGCGGCTATTACGATTTCGCTCGCTGATAGTGCKGTTGCTTTGATGGCWGGCCTCGCRATCTTCCCWATYGTTTTCAAATACGGKCTWGAYCCCGCWGGYGGYGGCGGWYTGGTRTTCACSACCTTGCCAATTGCCTTCGGGCAAATGACTGGCGGCGTTATTGTTGGTGTGCTGTTCTTCTTCCTACTCGCCGTAGCTGCTGTAACAAGCGCTATTTCACTGCTGGAGCCAGCGGTTTCGTTTGTGTCTGAACGCACAGGTACTGACCGTAAAAAAGTAACACTTTATCTGGGCCTTGCAGCTTTCGCGCTGGGTACACTTTCTGCCTGGAGCCAGGGCGGCAACATCCTAAGCGATGTCAAATTCCTCAATACTGACATCATGGGCATTAAAGATTACCTGACTAACAACATCATGATGCCACTGGGCGGTATGTTCATTGCCCTGTTTGTTGGTTGGTTTGTGAGCAGGAAGAACATGATGGAAGAACTGGCCATGGAAGAAAGCACTTTCCGGATCTGGTATTTCCTTGTGCGTTTCGTTTGCCCGACCGCTATCGGCGCTGTGTTTGTATCAATATTGTACAACACAATCGTAGGCTAATGCTTAGCTAACAACACAATAATCGAATAAAAAAGGAGCCTCAGGGTTCCTTTTTTTATGAGCGAGTAGCGTGGCCGGTTAGAAAAACTTCCTTTTTTAAGCGCCGCCGAATACCTACTTTAAGGCAAATGGAAGGGCGAACATAATGGACACGGATTTAGAAGTAACCACAGGCGGCTGCCTTTGCGGGGCGGTTCGGTACGAAATAAAAGGGCCACTGCGCGATATTGTAAATTGCCACTGCAGCATGTGCCAAAAGCTCCACGGCATATACGGTGCCCACAGCAAAGCCCGAAAAATCAATATTACCATGACAAATGAAACCGGCCTTAGCTGGTACAAGACATCAGATGTCGCTCAGCGTGGGTTTTGCCGCGACTGTGGTTCAAGCCTGTTTTGGCAACCGTTTGATCTGGATGCTACTGGCATTATTGCAGGGTCGCTTGATGGCCCCACCAATCTGAAAACGATGGGTCATATATTTGTTGGCGAAAAATCTGATTTTTACGAAATTACCGACGACTTGCCGCAGTTTGAAAAATCGTCAGACGGCAAGCTCGTCAATGATTACAAATAGCGGCCTATCCCTTTGAGAAGGCCTTCTATTTTACCCGACTGCGGCAATGGCCTGAATGCGTTCAACCATCGAAAACAAGCCATTCGCCCGCATTGGAKACAAGTGCGAGGACAAGCCTAACGTGTCCAGGATTTCGCGCGCATCAATGGCTTTTATCTCGGCAGCTGTTTTGCCMGAAAAGATCAATAACATAATGGCAACAAGGCCCTTAACGATAAAGGCGTCGCTATCACCGCGCAGGTGAATACGTCCATCAACATCCGTAGTTGGCACCAACCACACTTGGCTTTGACAGCCGCGGACTTTATAGGCTTCCGTCATCTCAGACGGGGCGAGCGGCATAAGCTTTTTACCCAGATCGATGATGTACCGATAGCGGTCTTCCCAGTCCTCAAGGAACTCGAAGGTATCCACAATTTCAACGATCGTTGTATTTTCTAGTGACATGTTCATTCCAAACAGCTACAAAACCTTGACAGCCGGGCCCATAGGACACCCTAATGCTGTCAGACGTCTACAGAAATAACCCCGCTAAGAAAAGGGGAAAGTTAGGCGCATTGTTTTGTTTTACCGCGGGGAAAACGCACATGTCAGCTAACGGACCGGATGAAAGCTCAGGATACCCAAAACCACGCGTAGCTTGGTATATGGTGATCCTGCTCTTAATTATCTATACTTTTTCTTTCATTGACCGCCAAATACTGGGGCTACTTGGCGAACCGATAATGGAAGAATTCGACCTTAGTTATACCGAATTTGGCTTGTTAACAGGCTTTGGGTTTGCTGTTTTTTATACCGTATTCGGCTTAATATGCGCCCGTATTGCTGACAGTAAAAGCCGCCGGGGGCTTATTGCGATTGGCTTGGTGCTCTGGAGCGTCATGACCGCAGCCACGGCGCTAGCACGGAGCTTCACCAGCCTATTTTTGTTCCGTATCGGGGTTGGAGTGGGGGAGGCAACTTTAGCGCCCGCGGCGAACAGCTTGCTTGCTGACAGTTTCCCTAAACATAAAATTTCGATGGCGATGTCTGTCTATTCAATGGGCATACCAGTCGGCACGGCGCTCGCCTTTATTGTAGGTGGCAGTGTTATTGGGATGGCAGACGTGTTGCCGGATGTGGCGCTGCCTGGCGATATTTTAATCACCGGATGGCGTAAAGTTTTCCTGATTGTTGGCTTGCCAGGCCTGCTGCTTGCTTTCTTGCTTCTGACCTTCAAAGAACCCAGCCGCAAAGGCGTTACCGGAACGGGCGGGGCGATCCCAGTGCGCGATGTTGCCAAGCATGTAAAGGGACGGGGCAGAGCATACGCTGCAATATGCATCGGCGTATCCCTGAATGCTGCTCTCGGTTTTGGTAGTGCTATTTTMGNNRMKYTWTKKYWCAAAACANATYANCAASMWARRGYSAGSCGNWKTWGGYATNWCCTKWKGNASYWTATMSAKTATCACGGGGCCACTTGGGCTTTTGCTCGGCGGATATTTGGCGGACCGCTGGTACAAGAAGGGCCGTAAAGACGGCCATATTCTGGCGCTGATGGTTGCGCCGCTCGGCTACGCGATCCCTAGCCTGGTTTTCCCGTTGATCTCGGACACGACAACAGCSTGGGTCGTGCTGGGTTTCATGAACCTGTTTATCAACCTGCCGTCTGGYGTTGCTTATGCCAGCCTGCAACTGATCACCCCAAACCAAATGCGCGGCCAGATTATTGCTATGTATGTGCTTTGCACCAGTATCATTGGTTTTGGTGCCGGGCCATTCCTCTTGGGCTTATTCACCGACAAGCTGTTTGGCGGTGACCCGTTGAAACTGCATCTTTCTTTGATTTTGCTGGCGGCCATCACAGTCCCTATCGGCTTAGCCGCCCTCCAGTGGGGCCGCAAAGCCTACGCAAATGCGCTAGTTGAAGAAGAAGCACGGCTTGAAGCTCACACAGACATTAGCGAGGCGAAGGAAGCCGCCTAAATTCAAGCGGCGCGTCACAGGCATACGGGCTGGTGACGCGCCCTCGTTATCCCTTCAAAGCGTGCTCTACTTTGTCAGCTTCTGCGTTTTTACCGCTTTCTCTCAGGCGCTCTACAAGCTTTCTTAGCACCGCTTTTGACGGGTAATCATGCATACTTACGCCGGCAGACCGAAAAGCACTGGTACTTGATGTTGCGTCGTTGGCCCATGTTAGGCCGCCGTCCTCGGCCACAAGCGCAACTGCGTCGATTTGCGGCCACCCCTTTACTGTTTTCGTCTCAAGTAATATTTTTACTGACGAAATGGACAGAGGCGTGGGCAACTGAAACTCCACAACGGGTGCGCCGTTTTCAGCTTTCTTACGCACTGGGCTTGCTTCCACTTTTACACCGTCAATTTCGATGCCCCTTAGAGTTTCGGGTATTTGCGTAAATTGAAGTCGCACAGCAGTGGCTGGTTTACCAGCTTCGAAAGCCAGTTGTAGCCACTCTTCTCCTGCATCTGCTGTCGCAGGGGCCCATGCCCTACGGCTTTCGCCAACACCGCCGTTGGGTTCTCCTGTCGCCTGAATTGCAGCAGCGTTAGCCAATGGCGCCTTGTCCCAATCCAAGGTTTTAACATAGTCTGCGGCGGCTTCATGCTCACCCTTCAGGATATGCGATAAATATGTCGCAAGCGGTGTTGCTGGGGCCTTTAGCTCTGGCCCAGCGCCAATGGCTACRCGCAGGCTATTGATCGTTAACGCCTGGCTACCAACGCGGCCGAGCTTGCTGTGGTTCGACATCACTGCAATGGCAGTGTCCGATCCCTTYACCCAAAAAAGCGAGGATAGAAACCCATCGGCCGCTCCCGTGGTAAGCATCAAGGTGCCCAGCCGATCATCTTGATGAAGGATTTCCCACCCCATAACCTGGCCTATGCTTTGACCGTCCCGCGGTGTGAACATTAGCTCTGTTAGTTCCGGACCAAGAAGAGTGCCGGCCTTTAGCGCTCGCGTGAAGGCTATAAGATCCCTGCTTGTAGTATAAAGCCCGCTCGCCCCAAATAGCATAGGCATCTCATAGTCGTCCTTTGCTGTCCGTTTGTCGGTCAGAATGTCGYCGCTCTCATACCCGGCAGCGTACCGGTCAAGCTGCCCGACCAATTGGCCGATGCTGCTACTGGTCATGCCCGCAGGGGTGAAAATCTTTTCCTGAATAAGACCCGCAAACGGGTAGCCRGACACGCGCTGCAGGATAAGCGCCAAAAGGTGGTAACCAGTATTTGAATAACTTCCCTTCGTGCCTGGCTCGAAATTAAGCGAGGCCTCGTTCAAAACCTGCATCAGATCGGCGGTGGTTGGGGTTTTCTTGCTGCCAAGACGCTCGGTATGGTCGCGCATAACGCCGCTGGTATGCATCAATAAATGCCTTACCGTCACCGTTTCGCCGACGGCGCTTGTTAGCTCTGGAAAAAAACTACCAATTGTCGCGTCAAGCGCCAGCGCCTCGGCCTCAACCAATTGCAGAACCGCCAGCGCGGTCATGGCCTTGGTGAYAGAGGCGGMATAAAACCGGGTATCTAGTGTGTTTTTKRYAMRGNTTTCVAWAYWYRMAWAMMMAAAAGCCTGCTCAAATATTGGTTCACTATCGACAACCGCCGATACACTGCCTTGAAACTGGCTAGTATCAACATAAGCCTGCACGAGGGTGGCTATTTGATCTTTTTTAGATGGTTCCGACGCTGACTGACTGTAAGCACCGAAGGTAACGGCAACCGCTGCCGCCAAGCCCATAAAACTGAGTTTCAATGGAAATCTCCCTGTTCCAAATCTCATTCATTGATGTTTTATGCGCTGTATATTTTTTTTGTACCTTAGCCTAAGCAGAATTTTTGCATAGGTTTTTTTCATAAAAAAAGGACAGAGGCGGCCAAATACCTCTGTCCTTGGTTGTCCTTCGCTTCCGGGAGGAAGAGAAAGGCAGTAACCTCTAGTAGGGAACTATTTCTAATCCTCCAGAGCGCGGAGATCGCGCTCCAGCTTAAAGCGTTTACTGGTCATGTAAGCTTCCATATCGCGGGTCCGGCGTTCAACATCGTTGAACCTTTTACGAAGTTCAGCCGCTGTATAATCCGGCGCCTGACGGGTTTGCTTCCAGAACTCTTCTTCCTGCTCATCTTCGTATAAATCTCTCGGTTTTGCATCAAGCACAAAGCCGAGGATAAAATACCCAATGATGATCATTGGTGTTCCTGGTCCAGTGAAGATAGCTGCAAGAACCATCAAAACCCGAACAATGCCTACTTTCACATCCAGATAATCAGCAAGGCCTGCACATACGCCCAGGATTTTTCCCTCTTG
>JAESRJ010000181.1 GCA_016764715.1 Kordiimonadaceae bacterium
AAACCCGGATTCTGTCAGCGTCAGGATCGGCGTTGATGGTGGCCCTTCAATATCCTTGTCAAATGTAGCTCTGGGTGACCTTTCCGCAGATGACTTTATCTTTGGTCGCCCGGTCCCTGTTGTCATCGAGGGAACAGACGGCAACGATATATTGAATGGTGGGGACAGCGATGACACCTTGCTTGGCGGTGATGGTGACGATCAAATCTTTGGTAGGCCAGGCAATGAGCTGATTGAAGGCGGCGCGGACCGTGATTTTCTAATTGGTGGCAGCGGCTCAGATACGATCAACGGCGGTGACGGTGATGATCAGATTATTGGTGGGTTGGACGATGATACTCTGACCGGCGGCGAAGGCGCTGACACCTTTTTCTTCAATGTATCAAGAAGCTTTGGCTCAGATACTATCACCGATTTCAACCCCGCAGAGGATACGCTAAATATATCAGAGCTTCCCGAAGGAACAACGGCCGCCTCTTTGCTCGCCACTGCCGAGGAGGTTGACGGCAACACTGTGTTCACATTGGGTGTTAATGCGGATCGGGTTATCACGCTGACAGGTGTTACACCTGATCAGCTATCAGCTAGCAATATCGTGGTTTCAGTTTTGATCCGAGGCACCAATGGTCCCGATGTTTTAACAGCACCGTCAGTGCGGTCTGTCCTGATTGGCAGTGCTGGTGCAGATATTTTTGTTATCGTAAACGGTAGCGGTGACACGGCAATCCGGGATTTTGAACCCGGGGTCGATGTGATCGACCTCTCTGGGACAACCTCTGGGCTTGTGGATTTTGATGCAGTCGTGGCCGCTATTATAAACCCGGATTCTGTCAGCGTCAGGATCGGCGTTGATGGTGGCCCTTCAATATCCTTGTCAAATGTAGCTCTGGGTGACCTTTCCGCAGATGACTTTATCTTTGGTCGCCCGGTCCCTGTTGTCATCGAGGGAACAGACGGCAACGATATATTGAATGGTGGGGACAGCGATGACACCTTGCTTGGCGGTGATGGTGACGATCAAATCTTTGGTAGGCCAGGCAATGAGCTGATTGAAGGCGGCGCGGACCGTGATTTTCTAATTGGTGGCAGCGGCTCAGATACGATCAACGGCGGGGACGGTGATGATCAGATTATTGGTGGGTTAGACGATGATACTCTGACTGGCGGCGAAGGCGCTGATATCTTCTTCTTCAATGTATCTAGAAGCTTTGGCTCAGACACCATTACCGATTTTGACCCTGCAGAGGATACGCTAAATATATCAGAACTCCCCGAAGGGACAACGGCCGCCTCTTTGCTCGCCACTGCCGAGGAGGTTGACGGCGATACTGTGTTCACATTGGGTGTTAATGCGGATCGGGTTATCACGCTGACAGGTGTTACACCTGATCAGCTATCAGCTAGCAATATCGTGGTTTCAGTTTTGATCCGAGGCACCAATGGTCCCGATGTTTTAACAGCACCGTCAGTGCGGTCTGTCCTGATTGGCAGTGCTGGTGCAGATATTTTTGTTATCGTAAACGGTAGCGGTGACACGGCAATCCGGGATTTTGAACCCGGGGTCGATGTGATCGACCTCTCTGGGACAACCTCTGGGCTTGTGGATTTTGATGCAGTSGTGGCCGCTATTATAAACCCGGATTCTGTCAGCGTCAGGATCGGCGTTGATGGTGGCCCTTCAATATCCTTGTCAAATGTAGCTCTGGGTGACCTTTCCGCAGATGACTTTATATTTGGCCGCCCGGTCCCTGTTATCAATAGCGCCCCTGACACGGTCGCCGATTTGGYTGATAGCGGYGAAGCAGGMACGGTCTTCCTGAACGTGCTTGCAAACGATAGCGATCCTGACGGTGACGCGCTGAGTATCACACTTGATACAAGCGGCACCTTGGGCACTGTCACATTGCTCGATCCGCTAACAGGTGCTGTTTCCTATAATCCGAACGGYGCCTTTGACGGCCTGTTTGAAGGYGAAASYCARRYCGATACYTTYACYTATACAGTCAGTGACGGCAACGGCGGCTCCACAACGGAGACAGTTACTATTACYRTCAACGGTGAAGGCACCCTAGTTGCCACACTGATTGATGTGAYAGAGAATGATGCCGGTGCYGTTGTWGGCAATCTCTCAGCTGCTGCAGGCTTTGATGCCTTGGCTGCAGGCTCCGGGGATGTGTTCACCACMRATGAYGCRCGCTTTGAAGTRTCAGAAGACGGAACCATCAGCCTGGTTGACGGTACGTCGCTTGATTTTGAGGCGGAAGCCAGCGTTACTTTGACCATCACGCGCACTAGGCCCGGCGGCCAATCTGAAGAAATTGAAGTGACGATCACGGTGCTTGATGCGCCGGCAGGGTCCGCGCAGGACGGCTTCATCGCAGGWGCCAATATCTTTGTYGAYACYAACGATAACGGYRTSCTMGATGCWGGTGAYSYGCAGRTRGCMACAACGGATGCWGGCGGTAACTTCGAGCTGCCTGCTGGTACCTCGGGCCGTTTGTTCCTTACTGGCGGTACGGATATCTCCACGGGGCTGGCCTTCACCGGCACCCTCTCTGCCCCGTCSGGWTCAACGGTRCTGACRCCGYTGACGACCTTGATTGATCTTGTRGCGACAAGCGGCGGTGTWACGGCTGCGGAAGCGGAAGCACAGGTTAGCGCGGCGCTCGGTATTGATGCGGGTGTTGACCTGTTGACGTTTGATCCAATTAATGCGGCTTTGACTGGCGACACCGACGGTGTTGCTGTCTTTGCGGCGGGTAGTCAGGTTCTGAATACAGTCTCTCTTGCAGGCGCTGTGGTTGACGGCGCGACAGCTGGCGCTGCATCGGGCGGTGCTTCGGCGGCGTTCGGTGCATTGGCAGATGCCATTGTCAGTGCCGCAGGAGCTGCTGTGGATCTTTCCGATACCACTGTTATTGGTACGATTATTTCGGGGGCGGGTACAGCGACTGGCGCGGACGCAACTCAGTTAACAGATGCAGCCACAGCCGCTACGGCCATAATTGTTAGCACCAACACAGCTGTTGACGACGTTGCTTCGGCTGTTACCGCTGACGGGAGTGCCAACCTGGCTGTTCTTGGGCAGGTAACGCAAGTATCGATCGTTGCACAGGATGAAGCGTCAACGGACTTGGAAGCGGCGGTTGGTGACAGCGCGGCACTTGCAACTGCCGAGACAGACTTTACTGGCACTGGCTTGAATACCGCTGTTGCAGCTGCAACGGTTGGTGTTCTGGAACCTGGCCGGATATTCTCTGGCACAAGCGCGTCGGAAACGCTGGTTGGAGCGGGCGGTGATGATACACTGCGCGGTCTCGGGGGCGATGATACGCTGACAGGTAATGGCGGGAATGATACCTTTATCATTGCTGATGCGTCCTCTGTTACGCTGACCGACTTTGATACGTCAGCGTCGGCGAGCGAGAGGATTGATCTCAGCGCAACGCGGACCTTCGCCCTTGATCTAACGGGCGGCGACGGAACGGTTGTTCAGTCAGGTGCAGATGTTACGGTAACGCTGGGTAACGGCGAAACACTGACGCTGCAAAATACCCTGCTTGCTGATCTGGCGGCGGAAGATTTTGTGTTGGCTGTTAATGCAGCGCCGACCACAGCGGACGGGTCAGTCAGCACGAATGAGGACCAAGCCCTTACGCTGCAGGTCAGTGACTTTACATTCGCTGATGCTGACACGGTTGATGCCAATGCYGGYYTRTCGACACTGCGGATTACCGCCTTGCCAAGCGCTGCGGGCGGTGTTCTTACGCTGAACGGCACGGCTGTAACAGTGGGTCAGGATATCTCGGTGGCAGATATTGCAGGCGGCTTGCTGGTGTTTACCCCCGCGGCCAATGCAAACGGCAATGCTCTGGCAACCTTCGGGTTTGCTGTGAGTGACGGCACGGACTTCTCTGCAAGCAGCACTCTTACTATTGATGTGACTGCGGTTAACGATGCGCCTGTGGTCGGAAGTGTAACGGCAGGCTCGATTGCAGAAGACGGGAGCCTGACAATCACTTCAGCGGATCTACTTTCCAATTCTAGTGATGTTGAGGGAATAGGGACATTATCTGTTAGCAGTGTTGCTCTGCAAAACCCGGCCGACGGAACGCTCACCGATAACGGCGACGGTACTTTCACCTATGTGCCAGCTGCAAACTTCAACGGCACGGTTACCGTTACTTACAGCGTATCCGACGGAGAAGCGCCTGCTGAGGCTACGACAGCAACAGCAACAGTAACTCCGGTTAATGATGCACCAACAGTGGCGGGCGGTAGTGTCTCCACCGTAACTGGTACTGTCACGTTAACTCTTGCGGACATTGGCTTTGCGGATGTTGACGGTGATACGCTCTTGGCTATCACCCTTACGTCAGTACCGGCTGCTGCTGTTGGTATCATATCAGTCGACGGCGGTCTAACTGCGCTGGCGGCAGGAGCTGTGGTAACAACTGCTCAAATTGAAGCGGGCGGCCTTGTCTTCGTATTTGCAAGCGGCGTTGCGCCAGGAACAGATTTAGCAAGTATTGGCTTTACAGCGAGTGACGGTGCTTTGGCTTCAGGCGCGTCGGAAATCTTGGTTTCTCTCGGGACTGGCAATAGTGCGCCGACGAGTAGCGGGGGGTCTGTTGCTGTCACTGCCGGAACAAGCGTTACGCTCGGTGCAGCGAACTTTGGTTTTGCAGACGCGGATGCTGGCGACAGCCTTGTTGCGGTACGGATTGATAGCCCGGCTGCAGGACTGCTCTTGAATGGCCAAGCGCCGGTTGCAGGAACTGTGGTGACGCTTGCACAGCTTAATGCCGGTGAGCTGGTCTTCACTGCGCCGGKGAACCAGAGCACATCCGCCTTCACCTTCAGTGTCTCTGACGGCAGCGACTTCGCGGTTGCGACAACCATTTTTGTTGTCACCATCACCCAACCAGCTCCGGCTCCAACGCCAGACCCTGATGTTCGGCTCCAAGCGGACGATACGGGTGATAGTCTTGCAGGCAATGGCGGCAATGACCGGCTGTTTGGCGGGCTCGGTGATGATGTGCTTGTGGGTAATGCAGGCAGTGACTTCCTGCGCGGCGGTCCCGGCAACGACAGCCTCTCCGGCGGCTCTGGTGCTGATCAGCTCTTTGCCGGGCCTGACGATGCTGGGGATGATGTCTTCATTGGCGGCACAGGCAACGATGTGATCGGTGGCGGTGCAGGTAATGATCTTCTGGTTGGTGGCACGGCGGGTAATGCCTTCCCAGGCCTCGGCAATACAGGAAGCTCAAGTGCGGCTGCTGGACAAGATACGCTGTTTGGCGGTGCGGGTAATGATACGCTTATTGGGGACAACTTTATTGATGCCAACGGCAATGACCGYTTTGATGACGGTGAAGCTGCTACCGATAGTACGGGTGCCACGGTGGCGTTCGCGGGCAGCGGTGATGATCTTGTCTTTGGTGCAGCCGGGAACGATGAACTTGGCGGCGGCGAAGGCAATGATAAYATYGAGGCAGCAGCCGGGGATGATACGCTCTACGGTGGGCGCGGTGACACGGACGGTCCTGGTTTGAACGATGTTCTTTCTGGCGGCGGTGATGACGACATTGTCTTTGCCTCGCGCGGGAATGACAGCGTGTCTGGAGACGGCGGAGACGATACGCTCTTTGGTGGTTCTGGCGACGATACTGTCTCTGGCGGCGCTGGGGACGATGAGATATTCGGCGGCGCGGGGGATGATACTCTGTCCGGCGGTCAGGGAGCGGATCTATTCTCGTTCCGGTCTGGCGGCGGCAACGATCTCATCAGCGACTTTAGCCTCATAGAAGACACGCTCCGCATTACCAACACAGCGACGGACTTCACCGATGCAGCCAGTGTGCTTGCAGCAGCAACAGATACCGCAAGCGGCCTGCTGATAGACCTTGGTGGCGGCGATAGCTTGCTCCTGACAGGCCTAACCACTGCAGACGTAAATAGCCTAACCTTCATCTTCTAGGGAAAACATCGCCCCACCAGTAACATCCTCTGTTGCTGGTGGGGATGTTGCTGGTAGGGATACAGGCCGCAGGGCCGCAACCCTCCAGTTGTGGTGAAGCCAATATGACGAACTGGTAGCAGGAGGATATCTGTGTGTCGGTAGGTCAAACAACTCTCCGGCACGAATACTTTACTGATCACACCCTATGTCTGCCCACAAATCGCAGTCGGGACACTTGTATACATAATCAACAATAGCTTGCTTCCGGCGTCCTCCCCTACAATTTCAGCTTTCAGAATTACAGGATAATGCTCACGAAATTTTCGCATGTAACAGTCATAGTTGCCCTTTGCATTCTACAAAACAGAATATTCATAGGGTACCTGTACCCACGGCGCATCCCCAACATAAAACGGACTGGGTGGACAGTAAACCAGCGCGCCTAATATGCAGCTGCATAGTTAATGGAAACAAAAACGAGCTAGCCACCACCGCCAAAGAGCGTGGTTCACTGGCGAGTCCATTGGTGCAGAAAACGCTATTTCGCTTGCTGGTGAGTCTTAAAATGTGTCTGGTGGTGATCCGCTGAGTTAAGAGATGAGGCTGGCAATAAAACCTCTGATGTCCGCAGCATCTTTTGCCGCAAGCAACCAGCTAAGACCGCCGCAGTTAAAAACAACGGTCGTCCATAAAAACCTGCGAAAAGGTTGCTTTTGAGTTTTGTGCCTAATGAGCCTCTGAGCTACAAGCGCACCCGGCCAACCGCCAATGAGCGACATCAGGTGTAAGGTCCTTTCGCTGATCCTGCTACGACCATTCACTGCCGCGGATTTGTCGATCGCATAGGCGATGAAAGCGAACAAGCTCATGCCAGCATACATCGCAACAATGAATAGGGTTAGCTTGCTATCAAAATGGTTCAATCGTCGCTAGCCTCCGTGTTAGGTCGCCCACAGGTACTTTGCTGAGGCGGGTGTAAGAGCTTAAAACGCGTGAAGGGTTTTTATAGTGAGGTCGCGGAGATAACGCAGTCTTCTTTGGAGAAGACAATGGTCTCTTATACTGCTGCCATTGATTTCATTATATATTTGCAAGATGTACTGCTACTAAGCCTGCTTCTGAGTAAAGCAGGTAATAGGAGGCTACTTAAACGGAGGAAAGGCATATACCCGTAGCTATATGGCGACGTCGTATTTTGTATATATTTGATGAAAGTATACAGCTTGCCACCAAAAGGACCCGGCAAAGAAACGGCTGTTTTCTGGGAATGCCTCTGGTTCGTTCCCTAAAACCAGAAAAGCCGTCTTAAAATCTATACATAGCATATATTTGCCACTGAATTAACATCTAAGTATATGATATATAAGTATTTTTATGTATTCTCGTTATCAGCCGAGCTTTATGGCGTGGCCAGCTCAATTTCCGTGTTGTTCAATATGTGAATGGGATACCGCCGCCGCAAAGGTATAAGGACCAGGTTTCAAGTACCGGAATTTTTAGGAAGCATCCGGGTAAGCAGTTAGGCATTTTTCTAGGACTTCGACATATTGACAGAACCGGAGGAGGCTAAGCGTATGGAATGCTATCACTTAGTACCGCACCAGTGGGGCACGCATTACTCAATCGGCTCTAACATAGGACGTCGTGATGTTCTCCCTCCGGCACCCTATACTGAGCATCTGACCTTGGAGGTGGAAGCTGATCTCATTCACCCAAAATTAAAACAAACCGGGATGCTCAAACTTACCTTCCTTGCACGCCGCGAATTAGAGTCGCTGGTGACCTCTAGGGATCTATCGACTCCTACTCCCCTTTGCATAGGCAAGGTGACTCTGAAAGGCGACCGTAGGGAGTTTCTTGGCGCATTACCGCAAGACATGCTGTTGCATGTGCTGAACCGGCTGGAGACTGGATCTTATAAGCAGATCATGATGACCGGTGATAAGCTCCGGTATGGCAGCGCGAAAATTCATACCGTCAATTTTTGCGAGAAGGTGGACATCGAAGATTGGTATTAAATATCTGATGAGAGCTAGATACAAACCAGCCCCGCAAAATCCGGAATCTGCGAGGCCAGCAAAATGCTCACTCTCTAATAGCAAGCGATGTATCTGCATATCTTATAACTGAATTAGCGGCGACCTTCAAATCTAATTCAATCAACTTGCTAGCGGTTCTATGTTTTCTCGTGTGGCTTCATTGATTTATTGCATGGGGCGAGGCTTTGAGTTTCGTAAAATAAGCAGCTTAGGTCTTGAAGACACAGCAAGAGGCCATCGCATAGGGCAGGGAATGAAAACGTTGGACCGCGCGGGATGCAAGTCTGAAGTCACATGCTGAGGCTTACAGATAGGCTCAGGGTTGATTGGTAGGATGCTTTGTTTAGGTGAGTTCGAAGAGTAGGGGAGCTGGTGTTGTAGTGATCGTGATAATGCGGCTTCGCCGCGCTAGAACGCTGCAAGCGCAGCGTCTAGTTTTTTTGATCAGTTGTAAGGTATGCTTCAAAAGAGCTTTGCTTTTCTAGAATAGCTTTTAACTACGACATCATTTTGATGCCGCTGCCAAAAGCCTCTAGAAAGTCGAAGATACTCCGGGATGACCGCAGGAGTGAGTGACCATTTTAGTGTGTTGGTTTTGGGGTCCCAAGAACGTGGAAGTTTTCAACTGCGTAATCCGGCAGCATGCTTTTGATGACATAGCCTTTGAGCGCGCTGTCGTTAGAGAGGTTATGAGCTTCTTGATATTCGGAAATGTTCTGCACCAAGGCGTTGCCGCCAACGCCACCCAGTGCTTTCTCCCAGCAAATACCACTAAAACTCTCAAGGTTCCTAAACTGACCAGGCCGAACGTTGATGATAAGGTGCCAATGCGGATTGCTGTGGAGCTTTTCAACGAAAACAAAGCCGTGAATATGGCTAGCAGGAAGTTCTTGGTAACGTGGTCCAGCAATCTTTCTATTTATGCGCCGTTCAAACTGCTTAAGCGCCCCAATCATCCGGTCCATCGTTTGCGGAGCAGCTCGGTTATGGCTGTTAGTCGCTAGCGTAACGTGATGGGTATATGCGAAGCCATTAAGCATGTCTGAAATGGCTTGTTTGTACTCCACTTTATCGAGCAGGGAGTTTTGCTCAGATAAGCTTGGTATCGATTTATTTGCTCGCACAGAAATGCCTCATGAAAACGTTGGTTTGTTTCATGAATTATATCAGGTGGCAGATTGGATTGCGGGTCAAAACCGCGCGGAAGGTCACAAGAGTATAAGACCGTTACTTTGGAATATTCCGCAGCAATCGATTGGCATATTATTGAGAAGCAGCACCCGGTCGAAGGTGCGCGTATTTTATCCGAAAATAGGATATTTTTTTCTCATCCCATTCACGTCCGCTACTTGTGAGAATGCCTCGGACATTCAATACCTCTGCAAGCTCCTTACCGGAAACCTTCATATCCGCCAGGGACTTCAGCTCCTGCTCTATTTCAAACACATATTGAGCTGTTAATTCAGCGGTCCTGCGATAAGATTTTCGTCCCAACTCTTGACTTTTCTTATTATTGCGACGTTTGGCTACACTTTCGAACTGGCGCCTCCTGTGAGCTGCCATCAGTAGATGTTGCAAATACACTTCACTGTGCTTTTCTCGGCTATCATATCCGCTCATCGCGTCGATAACGCGGATGCCAAGTGCATCCYAATTGCTAGTCAGGCTAAGTGATCGTGTATTCTTCGTCGCCAGTACCGCTTTGACGAGATCGCCGAAGATTAAAACATAACCTTGTTCCTTTGCTACGGCCTGCGCTTCAACAATCTGAGGGCAGGTCTCAATATCAAAGTCGCCGGCCGCAGTAGATATGCGAATGGTTTTGACGATTTTCGTACCAATCCTCTTCGCTTGATTGTTTATCGCAATACTTTGTGTGAGACAGCCTTCACTCAGCACTCTCGCACTAAGGCCGTTCCGTCGCACAATCTTGCGGGTACGACCAATAAATAGAACAGTAATCGCCTTCAAATTAATCCTCCGATCTATATTCCTATTTTGACTATAGGCAGATTCGTAAAAAGAGACAAGAACCGATGAAATTGATAGGGAAATGACCCGACAGACCACTCCGTGTGTCGTATGATGATCTATATTAATTCAATAATAACAGGCATTTAGATACTGTATAAAACCGGAGTGTTCACATGAAAATCACCAATTGTGCAAAGGACTGGATCAAAGCATGTGAGATCAATTGTCTCGAGCGCGCCACCTTACACACCTACCACGGCCATGTTCGTAACCACATCGTGCCGGGTTTGGGTGATGCAAATATCATCACGCTTAAAACACCTGACATCGAGCGTTTCCGACAGGATATGCTGGCAACCCACAGCTTTGCGCAAACCAAGAAGGTTTTGGTGAGTTTGAAGGCAATCTTCAAGCACGCTCAGTTGATGGGGATCATCGTTGCTAACGTCACTTTGCCGGTGACGATGAAAGGTGCAAAACGGCATAAGAAGCGCACCGATATTCCGACGAAAGCTGAGATCAAGTCACTCATCGAAAATGCGCCTCCTGCATACAAGGCGTTTGTCATTACGGCAATCTTCACCGGCATGCGCTCTTCAGAACTTCGAGGCTTGCAGTGGAGGAACATTAACTTCGACCTTGGTATTATCACCATAGACAGCAAGATCGACCGCTACGGTGAGCGTGGCTCTCCAAAGAGTGGTGCGGCTTACCGCAATATCCCCATGACGCCGCGCGTCAAGCAATCGCTAAAGGATTGGCAAGTAAACTGTCCAACCGGCGTTGAAAACCTTGTCTTCCCCAACAGTGTAGGTAAACCCCAGAGCCATTCTAACATCTGCAACCGGATGCTGTACCCCTTGCTGATAAAGTGCGGGATCGTCAATGAACACGGYAAGCACCGCTTTGGCACGCATGGCCTACGCCACGCCGCGGCATCGCTCTTCATCGACCAGGGATGGTCACCCAAGAAGATCCAGACCATTCTCGGCCATGCCAACATCACCATGACCTTCGATACTTATGGCCATTTGTTTGAAGACACTGCAGATGATGTAGCTAAGATGGCCAAGCTCGAAGAAGATCTTTTCGCGGCGTGATAGATTAGGAGCAGGAGATATATTATCTGCTGCTCGAAATGAGGCGTAGGAGTCACGGAAAAGGTATTTCCCACTGGATTGAAAATCCGCGTGTCGGTAGTTCAAATCTACCCTCGGGCACCACCAAAAAAGCCGCTCCTTGCGAGCGGTYTTTTTGTATTCTGAGTGACGTTATATTGCTGAACAGGGCATCATGGCTAGTGGCTAGTGGTCAGTGATTTTGGCTGTGATGTGAGTATCCGTGCGCTTTCGAATGCCACAGTGTAATCGCAGATACGACTGAACTAACGATTGCGACCACAGAAAGTAGGTTGACTGGATATTCTGGGGACAATGTTGAATAGAAACAGTTCCGGCATAGTGTTTCTCGTCGACGCGCCCCTGCAAACTGGAAACGTATACGCAAAACATTAACTAAAGTTGCGCGAGATGATTGTCGCGTTTTTAGAAGCTGACATATTGGACCTTTGGTGGGGCAGGAACGGGCCATTGTGCCCTTGTCGCCCAAACCTCCTCTGACCGTTTCCCACTGAACGAAATCGGGATAGATTGGCAGTTTAAAGGTATTTCTTTTTGAAGCGGGTGTTCGGGACCACGGTGGCCAACGAGCATTCACGAAAACGTGATATTAATCGTTCCGATGCGCCTATAGGTATAATTTTTCGAAATTTCTATGCGATCAGGACACGATATTTTGGCAAGTTTTCAGGATTTTCGCTAGGCTCAATTTTCAAAACTCCCCGAAAGGTAGAGTTCGATCTGGAGGTGCGAATATATAATGTAGAGTTGTGGCCAGCAATCGCTGTAGCTGTGGTAGAAACGCATTGCTTTACGCTACGTTTCGTGATTATTTCACGGGCGCTTGGCTCCTGCAGTTACCGTTTAGGTATAGTTTGCAGGTGGTTGGGACAAGCATGGCTGGCTTATTGGGGGGCGGAGTCTGGTGAAGATCACCGGTAGAAATTTTCATTTTATTGCAGGTTTACCGCGCTCGGGGTCTACTCTTTTGTCGGCGATATTGCAGCAAAACCCCAAATTTAACGCTGGTATTTCAAGCSCCGTCGCATCCTTCTTTACCAAGATTATCGATGCTGTTAGTGCGGGGTCTGAACATGCTATTACTGTGTCGACGCAGCAGCGAAAAAATCTGTTGCGCGGCCTGTTCGATAATTTTTACGCTGAGCTGCCAAAATCCAAACAGCTGGTTTTTGACACGAACCGTTCATGGACAAGTAATTTACCGGCGCTAACAGATTTATTTCCTCAATCAAGGGTTATCTGTTGTGTGCGCGATGTAGCTTGGGTGTTGGATAGCCTTGAGCGCCAGTTCCGCGGCGCAAAATACGATAATACGGCTCTCTTTAAAACCGCAGCGGAACGCAGCAGTGTATTTACAAGGACAGAGGCGCTGATGGGCCGAACTAGGCTTGTTGGGTCCGCACTCTGCTCCCTGAAAGAGGCCATGCATAGCGAGCAGGCCGGCAGCATACTTATCGTTGATTATGATCATTTAGTGCATCATCCCAAGGAAGTGTTGTCCCAAATATACAGCTTTCTGGGTGAGCCTGCCTTTGATCATGATTTCCAAAACGTTGGCTGTGAGTTTAAGGAATTTGACAGAAATCTTGGGCTAGAGGACCTGCACACAGTGCGGGCCGAAGTGCGGCCATTAAGCCGGCAAACTATTCTTCCGCCGGAACTTTTTAAACAATATAGCGCCCTTAGCTTCTGGCGCGATTTTTCGAAATTAAGGGATGCTAAATGACGACTGCAATTTTGGGCGGACTTAACGATCTTACTATTGCGCCAGGGAATGGCCCGACGCTGATCGACAGCAGTGTTTCTATTTTCGGTGCAGATACAGTGGGTTTTGCGGTAGGCCGTATACCTAGAGCGTTTACTCCCAAGGCCATCTTTGGATGTCATGAGGTTCATGGATATGAGGCCTGTTTCGACGCAGTTGGTTCGAGCACATAACGATAACAAATGGAACAGAGAGTGACAGAGTATGGGGACTAGTAAGAGTGTTGCTSANYRACAKCNSAAWGAWNGNCKTNGKASTWMWYGCNKMKMGGYANNTAMRKCCTNYYRMWWWMMYCWCYGNRYYTGNCRCSGWMRRKMKMAACACTGCTGTCTGCGATCCTGCGCCAAAATCCTAAATTCCACGCGGGTATGACCAGCCCCGTGGGTGGATTGTTTTCCAACATGCTCGCGGCGGTGAGTGCGGGCAGCGAGATGGCGCCAATGGTTTCCACAACCCAACGAAAACGGCTAACAAAAGGCTTGTTCGACAGCTATTACGCGGACCTCCCTTCCGAGATTGAGTTGGTTTTTGATACCAATCGGTCGTGGACGGCCAATTTAGCGGCAGTGGGGGAGCTGTTCCCCGACGCCAAAGTGATTTGCTGCGTGCGCGACATGGCGTGGGTGATGGACAGTATGGAACGTCAATTCCAGTCGAACGCGTTTGAAAATACTCGCCTGTTCGCGTCCCACAATGAACGCAGCACCGTTTTCACCCGTTCAGAAGCGCTTGCCAACCGCAACGGCTTGGTTGGCTACGGCTGGTCAGCCCTGCAGGAAGCCGTTTACGGTGCTAACGCCGACAGACTGCTGCTGGTAGATTATGACCTGCTGGTTGCGCGTCCAGCGGAAGTTATCAAATTAATTTACGATTTCATTGACGAGCCAGCGTTCAAGCATGATTTCGACAATGTTGTGTATGACGCGCAGGCGTTTGATGATCAGCTGGGAGTGTCAGGCCTGCATAAGGTGCATAAAAAGGTCGAGCCGCGGCCGCGCAAAACCATTCTGCCGCCGGAACTGTTCAATCAATATAGCCAACTGAATTTCTGGCAAACGCTGCAAGGCAGCCGAGCAAAAATAATTAGCCATAACAAACCAAATGAGATCGCTGATAAAGGGCCGGTGCCCGAGCCTGATTAGGCTCAGGGTACCTTATTGAACGCAAAAATAAACATCACTATAGACGCGATATAAGCAATTTAAGTTACCAACGCACCATATCAATAGCCATAGGGCATTGGCAGTAATGCACTTGGGGGAAGCCAAAAAAATGACTAACTTTACCGTGACGACAGGGAATGATGATGCTTTTGACGGCGGCGATCTCGCTGCAGAAACAGCTGATGGCGGCGGCCTGTCGCTGCGGGAAGCGTTAGGGCTCGCAAATGCGAATGCCGATGTCGATACCATCACCTTTGATGCTAGCCTTTCAGGCAGCACGCTCACACTAAGTGGTAGCGAGCTGGTGATTAGCAATAGTGTGACGATCGACGGTGATATCGACGGCGATAACCGCGCAGATATCACGATTGATGCGAATGGCGGCAGCCGGGTGTTCAATGTCACTGGCGGTACGAGTACGCTAGATAGCTTGGTGATCACAGGAGGCAATGCTGTCAATGGGGGCGGTATAAACATTGCTGGCGGTGGTGGTCTATTCTTTTCTAGCCCTGCTCTAACCGTTGCTAACACTACTATTTCAAACAATAGCGCAGTTAATGGCGGCGGCATTTTTTCACAAGGCGATCTGACAATTACAAATAGTTTGATCACTGGAAATGACGCGACAGACGATGGCGGCGGCATCTATTTAGTCAACGGTGACACGTTAATCACATCGTCAACGCGCCCGGTGATCCAGTAATAGCCGTCGCTGTCGCGTTTGCAGCCGTCACCGGTGAAATATTTACCCTGGTAGGTGGAAAAATAGGTATCCTCA
>JAESRJ010000036.1 GCA_016764715.1 Kordiimonadaceae bacterium
GTGTCAACGCCTGCAGCTTTGGCTCGCTCGGCAATCAATTTACCAACTTTGGTGGCGGCTTCGATATTCGAGCCATTCCCTTTCAGATCTTTTTCAAGCGTGGAAGCAGCTACAAGAGTTGCACCCTTCGCATCGTCAATGATCTGAGCATAGATATGCTGGTTAGTACGGTGAACAGAAAGACGCGGCCGCCCGGTGTTACGCTTTTTAAGCTGAACACGGTTGCGCTGGCTGCGACGATCAAAAGTATTATTAGYTGAGGCCATGTKTGCCACCCATTACTTCTTCTTACCTTCCTTGCGGAAGATATATTCGCCAGAATAACGGATACCTTTGCCTTTATACGGCTCTGGTTTACGGAATTCGCGAATTTTGGCTGCTGTTTCACCGACTTGTTGTTTGTCGATACCGGAGATRATGATCGTCGTYTGATCAGGTGTCTCTAYTTTGATACCTGATGGAATTGGAAAATCAATATCGTGGCTGTAACCAAGCTGYARGTTAACGACAGAGCCTTTAACYGCAGCACGGTAACCAACACCAGTGATCTCAAGCTTTTTCATGAAGCCTGCTGTCACGCCTTCCATCATGTTGGCAAYCAGCGTACGCTGCATGCCCCACATAGAACGCGCACGCTTGGTGTCGCCGTTAGGTGAAACTTGAATAGTATTCTCATTCTGAGCAACAAGCACTTCAGGAACGAACGTRATAGAAAGTTCGCCTTTAGGGCCTTTTACTGTCAGATCCGCGCCGTTTAAGGTAGCGGTCACGCCGGACGGTATCGCCACAGCTTTTTTACCGATACGGGACATACTTCTTCCCTTCCCTTAAAATACGGTGCAGAGAATTTCGCCGCCCACATTGCTTTCACGCGCTTCAGCGTCTGAAAGCACACCTTTCGGTGTGGATACGATCGAAATTCCGAGACCATTATGAACACGTGGCAGATCTTGAACAGAACTGTATACGCGGCGGCCTGGCTTAGACACACGGATAAGCGTGCGAATAACTGGGTCACCTTCATTGTATTTCAGTTCAATAGACAGCGACGCTTTGTTGCCGTCTTGCTCAGTGCGGCTGTAACCGCGGATATAACCTTCACGCTCAAGCACATCAAGAACGCGCTGACGCGACTTTGATGCAGGTGATGCAACAACAGACTTGCGGGCTTGCAAGCCGTTGCGGATACGGGTCAACATATCGCTGATTGGATCAGTCATAGACATCYGCTATCCCCTTACCAGCTAGACTTAACGAGGCCAGGHACTTTGCCYTGTGAACCAAGTTCACGAAGCGCAATACGMGACATCTTAAATTTACGATAAACACCGCGCGGACGACCTGTGATTTCGCAACGATTGCGAACACGGATCTTAGCTCCGTCGCGAGGCAAAGCAGCAAGCTGTAGCGAAGCTAACCAGCGGTCGTCTTCAGACAGGCTTTTATCATAAACCTGWGCTTTMAGAGCGGCACGCTTGTCAGCAAAYTTTGCTACCAGCTTAACCCGCCTTRSGTTCTTGTTAATGGCGCTTTTTTTAGCCATATCAAAACTCTCCTTGGCGAGTTATTTGCTGAACGGCATATCAAACCCGGACAGAAGCTCTTGTGCTTCTGCATCGGTCGATGCCGTTGTACAGATGATGATATCCATTCCGCGGATCGTATCAACTTTATCGTAGTTGATCTCCGGGAATACGATTTGTTCCTTAAGGCCCATCGCAAAGTTACCGCGACCATCGAAAGATTTAGGGTTAACACCCCGGAAATCTCGTACGCGTGGTAAAGCAATAGTCACTAAGCGGTCCAAAAATTCGTACATGCGCTTACCGCGCAATGTAACCTTCGTACCAACAGGCATACCTTCACGAAGCTTAAAGCTAGCGATGGATTTGCGAGCGCGGGTAATAACAGGTTTCTGGCCAGCAATAGTAGCTAATTCATCAGCTGCTTTTGTAACCTTTTTCTTGTCAGTTACGCCTTCACCAACACCCATGTTGATAACGATTTTGTCGAGCTTAGGAACCTGCATTGGGTTCTTATARCCGAACTTCTCAGTCATAGAAGCACGGAGTGTCTCGTCGTACCGAATACGGAAACGAGGCTGTGTTTCGTTAGACATCGATCACCTCTCCAGATTTCTTGGCGAAACGGACTTTTTTGCCGTCATCAGCCACTTTGAAACCGACACGAGTAGGCGTACCGTCCTTAGGATCTTCGATCATAAGGTTAGAAAGCTGRATTGCAGCTTCTTTGGTWACAATGCCACCAGYSTCTGTYTGCGACGGACGRGTATGCCGTTTWACAAGGTTTACACCCTGAACAATGGCCCGGCCCTCAKTTGCGAGAACCGAAGTGATTTCGCCGCGTTTGCCCTTATCTCTRCCGGACATAACAACAACTTTGTCACCYTTTTTAAGTTTAGCAGCCATTACAGCACCTCCGGCGCAAGCGAAATGATCTTCATATGCTTTTTCGCGCGAAGTTCACGAACAACAGGGCCAAAGATACGGGTACCAATTGGCTCATGGTTCTTATTAACAAGCACAGCTGCGTTGCTGTCGAAACGAATGGCAGTGCCATCATCACGACGAACTTCTTTAGCTGTACGAACGATAACGGCACGATGCACGTCACCCTTCTTAACACGACCCCGTGGGATCGCCTCTTTAACTGAGACAACAATAATGTCGCCTACTCCAGCAGTTTTACGCTTAGATCCRCCWAGGACCTTAATGCACTGCACCCTCTTGGCCCCGGAGTTGTCGGCCACGTCGAGGTTGGTTTGCATCTGAATCATGGGGTATACCCTTCAGTAGTTAATTTACCAGCATCAAGACGATAGCGAGGCCTAAGCCTCACTACCAACAATCCGCCAGGACTTCAATTTCGAGAGGGGGCGACATTCTTCAATTCGAACGYTCGCWCCAACTTGAACTTCGTTGCTCTCATCRTGAGCGTGGTACTTCTTAGAGCGTCTGATAATTTTGTCAACCAAAGGATGCTTGACWCGACGTTCTACTTTAACAACTACAGTCTTGTCGCCTTTATTGCTTACGACTGTTCCTTGYAAAATCCGCTTTGGCATGGTTGCTCCTTACGCCTCAGCCTGCTGASMWAGTAACGTRTAWATCCGMGCCACATCGCGGCGRATATCACGTACTCTAGCAGTGTTTTCTAATTGACCTGMCGCRGCCTGAAAGCGCAGRTTRAACTGCTCTTTCTTWAGGCTRACRAGCTCYTCACGGAGCTCGTCYTGCGACTTGGYACGAAGATCTGATGYCTTCATTTTWTCTCTCCGWCTTTCTTARTGCAYRCGMKCSACGATGCGWGTYKYAACGGAAAGCTTCGCAGCCGCCCGYTCAAACGCACCGCGMGCAASTTCKKCAGAKACACCRTCGATCTCRAACATGATCCGGCCTGGYTTGACCTTACAYACCCAACGATCCACAGAMCCTTTACCTTTACCCATCCGAACTTCSGTYGGCTTMKYSGTTACWGGWACATCWGGGAAWATMCGGATCCACACTTTGCCTGACCGTTTCATATGACGGTTCATRGCTCGGCGTGCAGCTTCAATYTGRCRAGCAGAAATACGGCCCGGTTCMATTGTTTTTAAGCCAAACGATCCAAATGTTAATGTCGTTCCACCCTTTGCATTGCCGCGGATGCGGCCTTTGAAGGCTTTGCGGAACTTAGTACGTTTCGGTTGCAACATGGTATGCCGCTCCTATAACTANCGCCCCAGCCTAACGGCGGGACGGWCCACCTTGGCTTTGAACTTCGTTTGCACGACGTTCATGAGCCATTGGATCGTGTTCCATGATTTCGCCTTTGAAGACCCAAACTTTCATACCGCAAATGCCGTATGCTGTAAGAGCTTCAGACGTCCCATAATCGATATCAGCACGCAGCGTGTGCAGCGGCACACGGCCTTCACGGTACCATTCAGTACGCGCGATTTCAGCACCACCAAGGCGGCCAGCACAGTTGATACGGATACCGCCAGCACCGAGGCGCATTGCACTTTGTACAGCGCGCTTCATGGCACGTCGGAACGCAACACGGCGTTCCAACTGCTGAGCGATATTGTCCGCGATCAACTTAGCATCAATCTCAGGCTTACGAACTTCCACAATATTGAGAGCAACATCAGAAGCGGTATATTTAGCTACAGCCTGACGGAGTTTCTCAATGTCGGCGCCTTTTTTGCCGATGATCACACCCGGACGAGCCGAATAGATCGTTACACGACATTTTTTAGCAGGACGTTCGATGATCACTTTAGAAATGCTAGCCTGTGTCAATTTCTTGAACAAAAACTCGCGAATCTTCAGGTCTTCGTGCAGCAACTTGCCGTACTCATCACCTTCAGCGTACCAACGCGAATCCCAAGTACGATTAATACCTAGGCGCAGACCAACTGGGTTTACTTTCTGACCCATTATGCTGTCTCCTCAACTTCGCGCAAAACAATGCGCAGACGGCTGAACGGCTTGACGATTTTCGCAGCACGACCMCGGGCACGGGCGCGGAACCGTTTCATAACGAGCGCTTTACCCACAGTGGCTTCGACAACAACAAGGCTGTCCACATCCAAATTGTGATTGTTCTCAGCGTTTGCAATTGCAGACTCTAGAACTTTYTTAACTTCTACAGCGATACGGCGGCGGTTAAAGCTCAGAGTATTCAGAGCCTTTTCCACTTTCATACCGCGGATAGTAGCGGCGACCAGATTAAGCTTCTGGGGTGAGCCGCGAAGCATAGTGGCAAGYGCCAATGCTTCGTTATCCGCCAATTGGCGTTTTGCAGATTGCTTACCCACTGCTTATTTCCTCTTCGCTTTTTTGTCCGCTGTGTGACCATAGAAGGTACGCGTTGGTGAAAACTCACCAAGTTTGTGACCAACCATGTCTTCACTAACATACACAGGGATGAATTTTCTGCCGTTRTAKACGTTGAATGTAAGTCCAACGAARTTMGGCAAAATTGTAGACCGGCGAGACCAWGTCTGRATAACTGCCGMWGATTTGCCACTTTCGAGCGCGACTTCAACCTTCTTGAGAAGGTGCATGTCAACGAAAGGGCCTTTCCATACTGAACGTGCCATATTGGAGTTTCCTTAACGTTTCTTGCGCTGGTGGCGTGAACGGATGATGAGCTTGTCAGTCGCTTTATTTGACCGAGTGCGCGCACCCTTAGTTGGTTTACCCCAAGGAGTAACCGGATCACGACCGCCTGAGGTACGGCCTTCGCCGCCACCATGTGGGTGATCAACCGGGTTCATGGCAACACCACGAACAGAAGGCCTACGGCCCAACCAACGACTCCGACCAGCTTTACCAAGCTTGGTGTTYTGATTATCTGGATTAGAAACAGCRCCTACGGTTGCYACGCACTCTACGCGAACAACACGAACTTCGCCGCTRCTAAGCCGCAACTGAGCATASCCACGGTCACGACCGATTAGCTGAGCGTAAGCACCAGCAGCACGAGCCATCTGACCGCCTTTACCGGCTTTCATCTCCACATTGTGGATGATGGTACCGATAGGCATGCTAGAAAGCGGCATAACATTACCAGGCTTCACATCAACTTTGTTGCCTGCGATTACTTTATCGCCAGCTTGGAGACGCTGTGGTGCCAGGATGTATGCTAATTCACCATCTTCATACTTCAAGAGCGCAATGAAAGCTGTGCGGTTAGGATCGTACTCAATACGTTCCACAGTCGCAAACATATCCCATTTTGTCCGCTTGAAATCAATTTTCCGGTAAGTACGCTTGTGACCACCACCACGACGACGTGATGTGATGCGGCCAGTGTTATTGCGTCCACCAGACTTAGTTAGGCCTTCTGTAAGCGCTTTAACTGGYTTGCCCTTGTAAAGACCRGARCGGTCAACAAGAACCAGGTTACGCATRGAAGGAGTAACTGGATTATATGTCTTTAATGCCATCGGTTACACCCCCGTCGTCACGTCAATAGTGTGACCTTCAGCAAGMGTTACCATGGCTTTTTTGTATTCGGCACGYTGGCCTTTTACACCCTTGAAACGTTTGATCTTGCCTTGTTGGCGCAACGTATTGACTTTTTTAACTTTCACGTCGAACAGAGCTTCGATTGCCGCTTTGATGGCAGGCTTCGTAGCATCGATTGCAACGCGAAAAGTGACTTGATTATGTTCAGCGCCTAGTGTTGCTTTTTCAGTAATCACTGGGCTCTTGATGACATCATAATGCTTTACTGYAGCAGTCATTTGAGCCTCTCCTCKAGCTTAGCAACAGCAGCCTTCGTGAGAACAAGCGTATCGCGACGAAGAATGTCGTATACGTTYGCGCCCTGCGTAGGCAGCACGTCAACATTWGGGATGTTCTGAATTGCYTGCTTGAAATTAGCRTTTACTTCAGCACCGTCGAGGAACAGAGCGTTGGCAAGGCCAAGCTTCTCAAGTTTCGCAACMAGGTCTTTAGTTTTGCCTTCTTTCAGGTCAGCATTWTCAAGAACGATTAKTTTACCWGYGGCTRCTTTASTAGAYAAAGCAGTCTTCAATCCAAGCTTGCGGATTTTCTTAGGTAAATYRTAACCRTGATCCCGAGGAATTGGGCCAAATGCGCGACCACCACCRATRAAGATGTTGGARCTGCGCGGACCGTGACGGGCTGTACCGCCACCTTTTTGATTACCAACACGAGCACCAGTAGCYGAAATATCACTGCGGAATTTCACAGCGTGCGTTCCAGCGCGGCGCTTAGCKAGCTGCCAGTTTACAACGCGGTGCAGAATATCTTTGCGCGTTTCTAAACCRAAGATGGCMTCATCAAGTTCGATGTCRCCAGCTTTTTTGGCATCAAGAGTAATAACGTTCGTTTTCATTACCCTTACTCCTTACTATCTTCGGCAGCTGCTTCAGCAGGAGCTTCTACGGCTGTTTCTTCAACAGCAGGAGTAGCWTCYTCAGCTTTAGCAGGCATGCGGAATGCAGCTGGCATCGGAACACCGTCCGGTACAGCTTTTTTGACAGCGTCAGAGATCAATACCCAGCCCTCTTTCGAGCCAGGAAGACCACCTTTWACAAGGATCAAACCTTCTTCAACGCGTGTCTCGACAATCTCAAGGCTCTGRACGGTSRYATTMCGGTCACCCATGTGACCAGCCATTTTCTTACCCTTGAATACGCGGCCCGGATCTTGACACTGACCCGTGGAACCGTGTGAACGGTGAGAAACTGATACGCCGTGCGACGCCCGAAGGCCTTTGAAGTTGTGACGCTTCATCGCACCCGCAAAACCYTTACCCTTAGATACRCCAGTCACGTCAACGCGCTGGCCTACWAGGAAATGGTCTGCAGTCAGTTCAGCGCCAACTTCAACCAAACCTTCAACCGGYACRCGGAATTCCGCRAYTTTGGCTTTAGGCTCAACTTCAGCTTTGGCAAAGTGGCCGCGCTGTGCTTTAGAGACATTTTTCACTTTACGGCTGCCAGCACCAAGTTGCAGTGCAGTGTAGCCATCTTTTTCTTCTGTGCGCTGAGCAACAACCTGACAGCCATCAAGCTGTAGTACTGTTACTGGCACATGGTTGCCGGCATCATTAAAGAYGCGGGTCATACCCAATTTTTTTRCWATCAAACCTGTACGCATGGGTCTTATCCTTGCAGTTTGATTTCAACRTCAACACCAGCAGCGAGGTCGAGCTTCATCAGCGCGTCTACGGTTTGYGGTGTTGGGTCGATKATATCAAGTAGTCGTTTGTGCGTACGMATTTCGAACTGCTCACGGGCTTTTTTGTTTACGTGTGGACTACGTAATACCGTGAACTTTTCGATCCGTGTTGGCATAGGGATAGGACCCCGTACCATTGCGCCCGTACGCTTAGCTGTATTRGCAATTTCACCAGTTGCTTGGTCAAGCACGCGGTGATCAAAAGCCTTCAGCCAGATGCGAATATTTTGCGCTTCCATTGATCTATTACCTTAAAGAAAGGCGCCGGTACAAAGACCGGCGCTATAATTCTATTACTCGATGATTTTCGCAACAACGCCAGCACCAACGGTGCGGCCGCCTTCACGGATAGCGAAACGCAGACCTTCGTCCATAGCGATCGGTGCGATCAGCTCAACGTTTAGGTTCACGTTATCACCAGGCATAACCATCTCTGTACCTTCWGGCAGCTCAACGTTGCCWGTCACATCAGTTGTACGGAAGTAGAACTGTGGACGGTAGTTACCAAAGAACGGTGTGTGACGACCGCCTTCTTCTTTGGACAGRATGTATGTCTCAGCTGTGAACTTAGTGTGCGGGTTGATTGATTTAGAGTGAGCCAAAACCTGACCACGCTCAATATCTTCACGCGCAATACCACGAAGCAGCAAACCAACGTTATCGCCAGCTTCACCTTGATCGAGAAGCTTACGGAACATTTCAACGCCAGTAACCGTTGTTTTGCTAGTATCTCTGATACCAACAATCTCAACTTCTTCACCAACCTTGACGATACCGCGCTCAATACGGCCMGTYGCTACAGTACCGCGACCAGAGATAGAGAACACATCCTCRACAGGCATCARGAATGCACCGTCAATAAGACGCTCTGGCTGTGGGATGTATGTATCAACAGCATTCATCAGCTCGAKGATCTTMTCTTTACCGATGTYGTCGTCGCGGCCTTCAAGAGCAGCAAGCGCTGARCCMRYRATGACWGGRATGTCGTCGCCWGGGAATTCATAGTCGCTMARAAGCTCMCGAATTTCCATYTCAACAAGCTCAAGAAGCTCWTCGTCGTCTACCTGRTCAACTTTGTTCATGAAWACAACRAGGCTTGGTACACCAACCTGACGTGCAAGCAGRATGTGCTCRCGTGTCTGTGGCATTGGGCCGTCTGCTGCRTTCACAACAAGRATAGCRCCRTCCATYTGSGCAGCACCCGTGATCATGTTCTTCACATAATCAGCGTGACCTGGGCAATCAACGTGCGCGTAGTGACGTGCGTCTGTTTCATACTCAACGTGCGCTGTTGAAATCGTAATACCGCGCTCACGCTCCTCAGGAGCTTTGTCGATATTAGCAAAATCAACCGCTTCGCCTTTGCCGCTAACTTCAGCAAGSACTTTCGTGATCGCAGCTGTAAGYGTGGTCTTGCCGTGGTCAACGTGACCAATGGTACCAACGTTACAGTGCGGCTTATTCCGTTCAAACTTCTCTTTAGCCATCTTCTTTACCTTCCTATCGGCCCTTGACTAACAAGGGATCCATAGCTTTMGTTTTTACTATTTAACCAGCAAGCTTTGCTGTYACTTCATCAGCAACCGCGCGCGGCATGCCGTCGTAATGGTCAAACTGCATTGTGAACTGCGCCCGGCCCTGTGAGAATGAGCGAAGCTCGTTCACATAACCAAACATGTTCGCCAGCGGAACCATTGCATTAATTACCGTGTTCGGMCCACGGGTCTCAGACCCTTGGATTTGACCACGGCGCTTATTAAGATCGCCAATTACGTCGCCCATATAATCGTCAGGCGTCACAACTTCAACCTTCATAATAGGTTCGAGTAGCTTAATCCCCGCGTCMACAGCAGCYTGACGAAGGGCRCCACGACCCGCAATTTCAAACGCAAGCACGCTCGAATCTACATCGTGATAGCCGCCGTCATACAGCTCGACYGCGAAGTCGATGATTGGGAAGCCAATAAGCGCCCCTGCTGCTGCAATATCATTGATGCCTTTTTCAACACCAGGGATAWATTCTTTCGGGATRTTACCACCCTTAATTGWATCAGTGAAAACCACACCAGTWCCACGTTCGCCWGGTATAACCCGCATTTTCACGCGASCAAACTGACCAGAACCACCAGACTGCTTCTTGTGGGTGTAATCAATATTAACAGTCTTGGCAAAGCTCTCACGGTATGCCACTTGCGGCGCACCAACATTACATTCCACGCCGAATTCGCGGCGCATACGGTCAACAAGGATATCAAGGTGCAATTCACCCATACCCGAGATGATGGTCTGGCCACTTTCTTCGTCTGACGTAACCCGGAAAGAAGGATCTTCCGCAGCCAAACGGCCGAGGGCGAGGCCCATCTTTTCTTGGTCAACTTTAGTTTTTGGCTCAACAGCAACCGAGATCACTGGATCAGGGAATTCCATGCGCTCAAGAACCACCTGATGGTTCATTGCACAAAGAGTATCACCAGTGGTGGTGCTTTTAAGGCCAGCCAGCGCGATAATATCACCAGCGCGTGCYTCTTTAAGGTCTTCCCTGTTGTTCGCATGCATTTCAAGCATCCGGCCAACTTTTTCTTTACGCTGCTTCACAGAGTTCATCACCTGCRTGCCGCTTTCMAGCACACCAGARTARATSCGTRCGAAAGTAAGCGTACCCACGAACGGRTCGTTCATGATTTTRAASGCMAGMGCGGAGAAAGGCTCRTCGTCRGASGCRACWCGGTTAATCTCTTTTTCCGTATCGTGCGCATCAACACCCTTGATCGCTTCAATGTCTGTTGGAGCAGGCATATAATCGATCACAGCGTCGAGCAGCGTCTGAACGCCTTTGTTTTTGAACGCAGTCCCGTTAAGAACAGGAACAAAATCACCAGCGATGGTACCCTTACGGATAACAGCTTTCAGCTCATCTTCCGTAACCTCTGCACCGTCGAGGTACCTCTCAAGCAACTCTTCATCAAGCTCAACTGCAAGCTCAACCATTTCCAGGCGAGCAGCCGTTGCGGCTTCAAGAAGCTCAGGGCGAATATCGCCGTACTCGTAAGAAGCGCCAAGATCTTCACCCTTCCAGAGAACTTCCTGGAATTTAACCAGATCGATCAGGCCCTCATATTCGCCTTCGGCACCAATTGGTARCTGAATGACGAGCGCGTTCGAACCGAGGCGATCTTTGATCATCTCAACACAACGATCAAAGTCTGCGCCGGTACGGTCCATCTTATTGACGAAACACATACGYGGTACGTTATACTTGTCAGCCTGACGCCAAACTGTTTCTGATTGCGGCTCAACACCAGCAACACTATCGAAAACCGCTACTGCACCATCAAGTACGCGTAGGCTACGCTCAACTTCAATCGTGAAGTCAACGTGGCCCGGCGTATCAATGATGTTGATGCGGTGATCATTCCAGAAACAAGTGGTAGCAGCGCTTGTGATCGTAATACCGCGCTCCTGCTCCTGCTCCATCCAATCCATAGTCGCGCCGCCATCGTGCACTTCGCCGATTTTGTGGCTGCGCCCTGTGTAATAGAGGATGCGTTCAGTAGTCGTGGTTTTACCTGCATCAATGTGAGCCATGATGCCGATATTACGATACCGATTAAGTGGCGTTCTACGTGCCATTTTTAACAGTCCTTACTAACTAGCTTACCAACGGTAATGGGAGAATGCTTTGTTTGCTTCAGCCATTTTGTGAGTGTCTTCCCGTTTCTTAACGGCAGCACCACGGCTATTAGCAGCATCCATCAACTCGCCTGAGAGGCGGTCAACCATTGTTGTTTCATTACGCTTGCGCGCTGCAGCAATAAGCCACCGAATGGCCAACGCCTGTGAGCGCTCTGTGCGAACTTCAACAGGCACCTGATACGTAGCACCACCAACACGGCGTGAACGTACTTCAAGGGCAGGCTTAATTTTKTCGAGCGCTTCGTGGAAGATAGCAAGCGGGTCACTTTTSGCGCGCTGCTCTACTTTTTCGAAGGCACCATAAACAATGCGCTCAGCGACGGATTTTTTACCATCRTACATAAGRCTGTTCATGAATTTAGTTAGAACTACRTCACCGAACTTCGGRTCAGGTAGGACTTCGCGTTTTTCTGCGGCATGACGACGAGACATACGTTTTTCCTTTCAATCCTACTTAGGRCGCTTCGCGCCGTAYTTSGAACGGCTYTGGCGACGGTCTGAAACACCYTGGGTATCAAGCACACCACGAACAGTGTGGTAGCGAACACCAGGCAAATCTTTTACTCGGCCGCCCCTGATCAGGATCACTGAGTGTTCCTGCARRTTGTGACCTTCACCACCGATGTAGGAWGTCACTTCATGGCCGTTAGACAAACGTACACGAGCAACCTTACGGAGCGCGGAGTTTGGCTTTTTCGGAGTCGTTGTATAAACGCGTGTGCAAACACCRCGYTTCTGAGGACAAGCCTCAAGTGCTGGTACCTTATTTTGTACCGGCTTCGCTTTGCGCGGGTTACGCACTAGCTGATTAATGGTAGGCATATTGGTTCCTTGCCGTTTTTCTCTGTCACCATCACACTAAAGGCCTGCCTCGGATGCAGCAAAAAAACCACACCGATCGCTTTTTAAAGCTCGACGAGGCCTTCAGGATAATAAAATTTATTCTCACTAAGCCAGAAAACCGCAGCGTTTAGCCTGTTTGGGCTACCACCAACGCTCTGACGAAGGGCGCTATCTATACCGAATATGGGCKAAGGTCAACCGAAAAAAACRCACCCTGAAAAACCATTTTCCTCWGCGGCTGGATAGTTGGGTACATCCAAGTTCAAAGGCAGGCTCATTTGGCGGTAGAGCTAGCGTTTCCGCACCTTTTGGGCGCGTACCAAGCTCAAGGCATATTGCGCAGTCGAGCGCCCATAATAACAGGGTAAAAAACCATTAAGGCTACTGGCATCTTGTTTGCCGCTCCCACTCCTATTTATTGAGGGCGAGTCACCAATGAAACCTCCTTCTACACTTCCCTATTTACGGCGCTTTTAGGCTATCTGGTTCAAATATGCAGAGGCCTGTTCCATTTTTAGGTTCTTTTAGTTCCGGCTYCCGACCCCACCTAAGTTCCAGAGTTGTTTTCCAACCCACTAGAATTTGATCATGGAGCCCGTTATGTCGATGAAATGTTATTTTATAAGCGGAAGCCCTTTTGCTTGGCGTGCGCTGTTTGCGCTTGAAGCGGTTGGAGCGCCGTACGAAGCTATAGAACTACACGGTAGTAAAGGCGATTTGAAAACCCCTGAATTTTTGGCAATGAACCCGCGCGGTAAAGTCCCCGTGCTGCTAGACGGCGATATTGTCGTATAYGAAAGTGCGGCGATCCTCACTTATCTTGATCACAAATATCCAAGCAAAGGCCTGTTCGGCAAAACCGCCGCCGAGGCCGGGCTTGTCACACAGCGCTCTGAAGAAATTGGCCATTATCTTATGCCGGCCCTCAGGGACGTGTTTCGTCCAGTCTTCACGGGGCAAGTCGACGAGAAATCAGAGCAGGTACAAGCGGGGCTACAGACGGCCCGCGAACAGCTTTCGTTGATAGACGCCTGGTTGAAGGACACTATCTTTATTATAGGCACGGAGCCCACCGCCGCCGACTATACGCTTTATCCGCCGATCGGCCTGCTTATGCGCATACTGTTAAACCCAGCAATAGTGGCGCTTGAGGCAAATATCCTGCCGCTGGCCGACAATTACCCGGCACTTGCAGCCTGGGCCGTCCGCATGGAAGCCTTGTCCGGCTACGCTGCCGCCTACCCACCGCACTGGCGCGCCGCAGCCTAACATCGTTTGAAGTTCTATCTCTCCCTCGGTCTCTTCCGTTTACCGAGGGTCCTCACTGGCCTCTCCCCCTACCCCTAGAGGCTGCCCGCAGCGTCGTTTTAGATACGGCGTTGCGGGTGTTTTTTTAGCGCCCAGCGAAAAACCAACCAGGGAAGCCAGGCCAACAATGGCCAAAAACAGTCCGCACGCTGACCCTGCCCTAACTGAATTACGGCAGGCTGGCCAAAGCCCAAGACCATCCCATTGGTATTCAGTAGCGTGTAAATCCGATTTAGCCGAAGTTTTTCACCAATATGAAATTTCTCGCTTCTTCCGGGATCAATGCTAAGAAGGTGGCTGAATTAACAAGCATGTGGTCTCAATGGAAGTATCAAAAAGAGCATTACGGCCAAAGGGATGGCAGACACCGTGGCATGTACCCCTTGCGGTAGGCATTATACTATTAGTCGTCACCGAGCTGCTCTTGATGGAGATCAAATACCAGCTAATGCGCGGCGGGGGCTTTTTGCAGTCTTCGCCCCTGGCCACCCTAGGTGACCGCGCTCTATTTTTGATCCTGTACGCGCTCAGCTTCGCTTTTATATTCAGGCTACTCTTCCTGCTAGGCCGATGGTTATTTTCTCGGTTGGGTATGAGCACAGCACGCGCGGCCTTCACCGCTGGGTATATGGTCCTGCTAAGTTACGCGGTAACGCTTTTGGGGCTTTATCAACTACACAAATATCTGGCTGACCATGTGGATGCAACTGTCGTTGCTGAGATAGCAGGCAATAGCCTTAAAACGGCCATCGCTTACGCAAGTGACGAAATTGTATTTTTCTTGTCGCCGATYGTCTTGGTACTGGCATTCTATTTTTGGCTGCTCCGGCACATAAGGCCCATGCCAACCCCCCTCGAACAGCCACAGACAAAATCTGCAAAAGGCCGGCTCCGTACCGCATTGCAATCCGCCTGTGTGGCCGCAATCGTCGGCATCGCGATTGCCGTAATCTCTGTGATATCTGGAGGGGTGGAGAATGCATCTGACGGTATCAACAACGAATTGGTTGTCGCCAGCAATTTCACATTTGGCGGGGACGATGCATACTGGGCTGCCGGTTACATTCCGATTTCCGGACAACATGGTACAAGTTGGGGAACTGGCGGATTGGATGCCCAAGGCCGAACTTGGTCGGAAAACACCTA
>JAESRJ010000182.1 GCA_016764715.1 Kordiimonadaceae bacterium
AACATTGTAAACTATATGCCTGCGCCGTTTAATGTTGCGATTTCCAACGTGCCAGGACCGCGTAAGCCGATGTATTTTGCAGGTAGCAAAGTGCTTACCTATTTCCCTGTTTCTATTGCAACACACGGCAGCGCTCTGAATATCACGTTGCAAAGCTATGTAGACCGGCTAGATTTTGGTCTTATCGCTTGTAAGGTGGCCGTGCCGGAAGTGCAGGAAATTGCCGACGTGATTGTCGAGGAATTTGAGATGTTGAAAGCCGCCGTAGAAGCGCTTGATAGCYCARAARMWRYMGSKMMWAAARCANNNGGMAAARAWRMASSKAAAGMYAARCCKAARGCYAAGCTYAARGTWGCCTNASYTTTKAGYTSKCGYTTCAGGCYTGAKGCGMCCGNTAYCTYYKGKANYGAATWTTCNTKCCGNYTTCAGAACATGGTTAATGYRMAATTAASCATGTTCYTTAATCCTAAATTGACACTCAACTGGCATATTTATCACTGCGGGCAACGACGCCGAAACCGGCCAAATCCGAGTGTGACACTATGCGCGATCATAAAGCACTGTTTAGACGGCTTTCCGAGTTTCAAGATGCCATCAACCTTGCGAGTGATATCAATCGGTTGGAAGCAGAAGTCAGGATCATTGCTCGCAGTATTGGGCTGACCCATTTCGTATGTAGCTATATCAAATCACCCATTGAAGGCCACGYGGGYACTCTGTACGGCGATGCGGCCGAGGCTTGGATGCTGCCAATTCTTTATAATGAGCTTTACGGCCCAGACGGCACCCATCAGGAACGGTTGCGTCTGGCGCTTCCTGTTAGCTGGGCCGAGTATGCGGATGAAGGCCACAGGGGAACTTATGAGCGTGTGCTTAAGGAAACATGGGCCGGTATCGTTCAGAATGGCCTTATTATCCCGAGCCGAATTTCTGACAGTGAGATCTTATTGGCTTCTTTTTCGGGCAAGGACTACCGACCGTCACCTGAGACCAACGGGGTGCTACATTCCATTACAATAATTGCCTATAATGCTGCTCATGCCATGCATACGGACGCGTGCGTAACCCACTAGAAAAAAGTATAGCAAGTCTGCGGTGCTGGTTGGCGCCTTCTGTAGTTCTGCAGCATATTGAAGTAACGTTTGCCGTGTCGCGAAAGTCCAGATTTCTCGACCAATTTCCGCCGATGTCTACCTTTACAGAGCAACTGATGGCAGACGTTAAATCCAACGATACCTTGGCTGAATACAAGGGCATTCAAAAAGGGGCATGTCCCGTAGAAAAGACTGCCTGTGAATATTAGCATAGCTATCCCGCAGCTGATTTTTTGAAAATAGGCTTAAGAACAAAGACTTATGTCTATGCGCGCTGTTGCACTGTTTTTTAAGACAATTGCCCTATTTTGGGTGGATGGTAGGCATTGAATATAGGTAGCTTGAGCCGATGAATAGATCCCTGTGATGGCAAAGGATACGAARCAACTACAGTATTGGAGGCTGTGTTGGGTGGSCTGTGTTCGGTTAACAATATGCGCAGTTCTCGTGCTATCYGGCGCCTCTAGCCAGCAGGCACAGGGCCAGCCTTCGGGAAATGTCCCAGAAGTAAAGATAGCGCTTTTGAACCTATTTCCGTTTTTTTACAAGGATGAAAGTGGTAGCCCATCTGGTTTCTACTATGAAGTCGCAGAGTTGGTCTTCCGGGATTTAGGCCTYGCTCACAAATCCACRCCGATGCCAATCGCGCGCGTTTTTCGSGAAGTCTCTTTGGGCAATCAAGACATGACGGTTTCCTACAATATGGGGGATTTGGTGCCCGACATTGAGTTCTTTGGCAGCTTTGGCTGCCAGCAAATAATGTTAGTGCCCTTGAAAACGGCGAAAATGACATCTCTAAAGGAACTCAAAGGCAAACGCGTCGTTTTCCCCATGGGCGGCTATTTTCACAAACGATTTGCAAAACGGACTGACTTTACCGCAGTGGCGGTAAACACCACGCGCTCCATCTTTCAGCTCGCCGCCCGTGGCCGGGTGGACGCTGTAATTTTCAATAACATGGCCTTAGAGAGCTACCGAAAATTGGGGCCCGAGCGTTCAGAGGCACCTCGTGAAATCCTGAAGCTGTTTGCCACTCCAATACCAATTGTGCCGATCGAAGTGTCATTTTCAATTTCCAAAAAATCACAGGTGCGGCATTTGATGCCTCAGATTGAGGCCTACATGAAAGAGGCGCGTGAGCAAGGGCGGTTTGCTGAAATTTTTAAGAAGTACGGCGAGGCAACGTGCGGTGATTGCAGTGCCATGCAGGCCCGCGACACGACTTTTCTAGGTGATTGACATGCCAACGAACTCGAAATTGGCGCTGGCTTGTCTAACGGCATTGGTGCTTACCTTTGGCGAACCCCTCAAGGCTTTGGAGCGATCACACCAAAATCCGCGTGTGGCTTTTTTCGACTCCTTCCCTTTCTATTTTAAGAATTCAAAAGGCGAGCCTGACGGTTTCAGTTACCGTGCAGTCGAGCTAACTTTGGGGAAGTTGGACGTTGGCTATGATTATTCGGCCATGCCGCTCGGCAGGCTTTTTCGCCAGGTTGGATCAGGTATACAGGACTTAACGGTCGTCTATAAATTGCCGGCCCTGTTACCGGACCTTCATTTCATCGCCACTTTTGGCTGTCTTCAAATAACACTGGCACCGGTGAAAGGGTCTGGAATACAAGGATTTGCTGATCTGACTGGAAAACGCGTTGTTTATCCTGTGGGAGGGCGCTTCGCACGGCTTTATGCTTCCAGTTTAGATATAATTGGTATGCCTGTGGCAAAAGTGAAGAACATTTTCGGGATGGCAATAATTGGCGGGGCTGATGCGGTGGTCTTTAATAATATGGCATTCGAGAGCTCGCGTTTGTTTGGACCCGACGAGGGAGGCGCCAGCGCTGACGTGTTGATGAAATTTGGTGATCCCGTTCCGTTGTTGGAAATGGAACTTGCAATAGCGATTTCCCGGAATTCCAAATTTGACCCTTTAATCCCTCGTATAGCTAGCCAAGTTAAAAAAGCACGGAAGGCTGGTGCTTATCAGGCCCTCTTTCGTCGATTTGGAGAGACGTCTGGGGGGCAATGTAAGGCCGATGCAGCTTTGGCAGTGAACCCAAAATGAGACATTGTTTAACAGCTCGGGCTTGCAACCTTTTCTTAGCAAACAAAGCGGTAGCAACCCTGTTGCGAAGGCTGGTTTTCCCGCTTGTGCTTTTGGCTGAGCTTTCAGCGGGCGTCTCGGCTGCTGAGGATGTGTCCGCTAAACAAGCTCAAAGGGAAAGGCCGCGAGTGGCGCTGTTGAACACTTTTCCATACTATTTTATAGACAAGTACGGCACGGCGAAAGGCTTTATGACCGAACTCGCCGAGCTAGTTTTTACTGGCATAAATATAGGTTACGATGCATCCCCGATGCCGCTCGGGCGGGTGATCCGGCAATCGGCGGCAGGCATTCAGGACATGGCTATTCTATACCGCTTGCCTGAGATGTTTCCTGACTTGGAGTTTTTCGCGACGGTTGGGTGTCTGGAAATAATATTGGTGCCGCTCAAGAAATCCGGGATCAAGGGTCTTGACGATATTGCAGGAAAGCGGATCGCCTATATGCAGGGTGGGCGTTTTGACAGGGTTTTCGCCTCTAAAGTGGATATCATTGGTATGCCGATTGCCAATGTTAGAAATATATTTGCAATGGCGGTAATTAGCCAAGTGGATGCGGTGGTCTTCAATAATATGGCCTTTGAAAGTTCTAAGACCTTCCCTCAGCGCGCTACCGGAGTTTACGGGAATATCTGGGGTGAATTTGCGGCACCGATAGCCTTGCTGGAGGTTGAGCTCTCCTTCGTGGTATCGCGAAAATCWGYTTTYCGGTCACGGGTTCCGGAAATCGAAGCTTTTGTTCTTAGCGCCTGGGGCCAGCGAAAGATAAAAACGTTGTTTCGTAAATACGGTGTAGAAACTGGTGGAAAATGCACTGGCAGCTCGAATAARTAACTTTAGTGGTGTACACTGACTTGATGTAGGAAGTTCTTTAGAAATTTCGAAATAACTTTAGGGGGCCGTTGAGCCGTATACGTGGCATGAGCGAAGGAGTGACAATTTGTTACTTTTTGGTTATATAAGTCGCCGGTTGCGAAAATTGACCATGCTGTGTTTGGCAGCGTGCTTGGCCTGTTTGCCCGCTGTGGATCTGAATGCAAGACCATTAGACGGTTCATTGGCCGGCTCATTGGACCGTGAAAAACCTCGTGTCGCCTTACTGAGTTTATTTCCATATTATTACCGAGATTTGAACGGGGAACCCACAGGTTTCAGTTATGAGGTTATTAAGCTGTTTTTCGGCGCAACAGGGACGTCGTTTGACCATTCGGCGATGCCTGTCGGGAGAATCGTTCGTCAGGTGGGTTCGGGCATTCAAGATATAGCAGTTTTGTACCGATTGCCTGACSTATTGCCAGCATTGGATTTCTTTGCGACTTTCGGCTGCCAACAAGTTGTGATGGTACCCATCCGAGGATCAAAGATCACTCGATTTGAAGACGTTGCCGGTAAGAAAATAGCCTATTTGGTTGGCGGTAGGTTTGACCGAATGTTTGCCTCAAAACTGGATATAATCGGTATGCCTTTTATGAATGCGTACAATATTTTTGGCAAGGCAGTGCTCGCCAACGCAGACGCTGTGGTGTTTAACCAGATTGCTTATGAAAGTTCACGGCAGTTTGACCCACGACTAAGCGGCGTATCGGCAGAGACYTTTGCCGCTTTTAATACTCCAATTCCTTTAGTGGAAATTGAATTATCCCTTGTGATTTCCAGGAAATCAAAATTTCGTCACCTTATGCTAGAAATGGCGGCCTTCGCGAAAAGTAAGATTGGCAAGGTAAAACTGGAACAAATATTTAGGAAATATGGCTCTTCAACGGGTGGAAATTGTTCTGTCAAAAAGGGCCAGGAACTATCTCCGTGACGGGCAAAGCAATAGTCTGTTATGGCGGGTTTCTCGGGGTGTTGCTTTTAGTGACAGTGGCTTTATCCCAAACAAGCGTTGCCTCCTCTGAACAAAGTGAGCAAGTGAAGCCAAGCTTTTCGCTTCTGAATAGTTTTCCACTCTATTATGTGGATAGAGACGGAGCGTCCTCTGGTTTCACCCACGATTTGGCAAAATTTATGTTCGGCGGAACTGGTATTGAATATACCCCGGTGCCACTCCCTCCAGACCGGTTGATACGGCAACTGAGCGCGGGATTACAGGACTTTGCCGTATTGTACCGATTGCCAGAAGTTTTCCCGGATTTAGAATTTTTCGCCACACTCGGATGCCAGCATATTGTTCTCGTACCAATGATTGGATCAGGGATCACAAAGCTTGCCGACGTCTCGGGAAAACGGGTCGCTTTTATGAAGGACGGGCGCTTTGATCGGCTTTACTCCACGAAACTGGACATGATCAGTATGCCTGTTAGCCAAGTTAAAAACATTTTTGCGATGGCCGCAATTGGCAATGTTGATGCCGTGGTCTTTAACGAGATTGCTTTCAATAGCTCGATGCGTTTTGACAAGGAAGACAGCGGCGTGTTGCCCGGAATGGATGAGGCATTTGGCGATGCAATCCACTTGCTTGAAGTCGAGCTTTCGATTGCAGTTTCGCGAAAGTCTAAGTTTCTGCATTTGGTGCCAGCTTTGAGAGATTTTATTGAAAGTAGCCGTAAATCTGGGGCCTTTGAACCGATTTTTCAGGAATACGGCAGTGTGTCAGGCGGCAGGTGCAGCACAATTAAAATAGCCGCGCTAAGCGATGAATGATGAGTATGATTTGGGCTTGCTGGCCTCTTTAGTAACGGATGGCGAATTGTAGGCCGATTGTTGCCGGGTCGCCGGCGCGGCCAGCTCTGGCTGCAGGGAAGCTGGCTGTCGACGTTACATATTGTCTATCAAGAATATTGCGRCCCCATAAACCGACTTCATATCTGTCGTCACCCCAGCTGTAATTGAGGGACATGTCCAACAGCGCGTAGCTTTCTTGGGCGTCAACAAGGTTGTTGTCGGCAGTGAAAAAGATACGGGACGTCCAGCTAACCGACAGGCGGCTATATAGCAATCCCGGGCCCAYTTTTTTTTGGTAATTCACGCCTATATTCCCGGACCATTTAGGGGCGCTGTTGAGCCAATTTCCCGAGGCATTAATTTCGCCTCCTCCGGGCACTGTGGCACCGGRRWARTYATCRTAGCTMGCGCTCAGGWAYGAWACTTGCCCYGAAAGYTCAAAGGCTTCGTYCATYGCATAGCGYGCTTCAACTTCWACACCGYGAATRSTTGCAGAYGCGGCRTTKGTRATGTCRACGGTGCCGGGCATGATGAAAGCCTGCACTTGTAGGTCGCTATAGTCATAGTAAAAGGCAGAAGTGTTTAATATCAATGTGTTATCAAGCAAGGAAGCCTTGGCGCCGATTTCGTATGCCCAAATAAATTCCGGTTTAAAACTGCCAATGGCAGCTGCGGTAAAGTTGAACCCACCGCCTTTAAACCCGCGCGTCGCCACGGCATACAGAAACACATCTTCCGAATATTTATAGTTCAGGCCAAACTTGGGTGTTACCACGCTGTCGATACGCGATTGCCGAGGAAACGTTAAATTGGCCACTTGAATGCCCAAAGTGTCGTCGCCGTTAAGGATAAATAGCCCGTCGATCTTATCGAAGTCTTTTTCGTCGCGGCTATACCTAAGGCCAAATTCAGCGCTAAACCTTTCGCTGAACGGGTACTGAATATTGGCAAAAACGGCCGTCGCCTCAGTTTTAACCAAGGGCGTCGGAGTTCGGGCAAGCCCAAGTGAGACAAGGCCCAGTTGCGTGCCATCMGCGTCAATGTCTTCGGTGAAATAATAAGCGCCAAATAACACGTCCAAACCCATGAAGCCGCCGGTTACAGTGACCTCTTCGGAAAACTGATTTTGGTCTTCAACGAGGAAAACTCTTAGGTTATCAAGTTCAGTTGCATCGCTATCGACTTGTGCAAGATAATAATTTTCACGGTATGCCGCGAGTGACGTTAAAGACCAACCGTCGTTTATTTGCCAATCGAATTGCAAAGATCCGCCAAAATTATCACGTTCTCGGCGGTGCGGGARATCAAGTGTCACGCGGTCAAAGTTTCCAATGTTGGCATTAGCAATTGGAGCAGCCGCAGGGACCGGCTCAACGAAGCTGTGGTACCCGTAGGTGGCCCCCCGTTCGTGTGCGATGTCTGCTCTGAAAAGAATGCTCAAGTTGTCGAAAACATCCCATAAAATTTGACCCCGTGCGCTAAAGCTGTCTTTGGAGTCTATGTCGTTTCCGCTCTCGACCAAATTCCTTCGGTAGCCGTCATGTCTCAGGTATAAAACACTGAGCGCACCAGCCACCTTGCCTTTGGAAATGGGCCCGTTAACGTACCCTGAAGCGGTGAAAAGATTGTAGTTGCCGTATCCAGCTCTGGCTTCTGTTGTTACTTTTTTCGTATCAGGCTTCCGGCTAATGATGTTGAGGGTGCCGCCTGTGGAATTTCGGCCGTAAAGTGTGCCTTGCGGACCTCTCAATACTTCGATCCGCTCTACATCTAGGAATTCCCCAAACATGGCTGACGGTCTGGCAATGTAGACGCCGTCCTGATGCACCCCTACGCTAGCTTCTGTCCCTGCAAAAATGTTGTTCGATCCAACGCCGCGCAAGTAAATTTGGGCGAAGTCCGTATTGGAGGTAACCTGAAGGCCGGGAACAACGGAGCCCACATCCCTGAGATTGGAAATTGCWGCTTGCTTCAAAAGTTCTGAGGTTAAGGCCGTGATCGCGATGGCTGTTTCTTGCARATTACTGGCGCCGGYGCRGGCGGCCGTAACGATGATTTCYTCTAAGGCGAATTTATCTTCATCAGCTTCTGAAAGGTCTGACGCGAAAGCCTGGTTTGTGTCTGTAAAAAATAGAACGCCAGAAAGTGAGATAAAAAGCGCGTGCCAAGAGAGGGTCGTATAGAAGCCGTTTTGGGATACGCAAGGGATCATGAATAATCCTATAGTAAGCCGCCCCCCTCACGACAGCAGTCTACCGAAAAACATTTAACAAATTTATTAGRTACTGAAAAAAACCATAGGCCGATGCACCACAAAGAGAGCCTGTCTGAAGGCACGGCAGGGCGCATGTTTACCATTCGGGGGCGTATGCCCGCCGCTCAATTGCAATTGGTGAGTATATTGGCGCTTCGCCCTTAAGGGCTAGTCCGGCTGGTAAGCGTCAAAAGCTGGCGTATTATCGCTATCGTCGGGCGACGTATATAGGAACGGAACAAAAACGTAGCGTGCCCCTGCAGTGACAGGCTGAGCCTCATGCAGCATCGAGCAGGAAAAGACAACAGCGCCCCCTTTTGATGGGGAATACAGCCGTGGTCCAAACTCGGGAAAACTTAACATCCCGCCTTCGTATTCTCCGGGGTTTAAATTGATGGAAACGGCAAATTTTCGGTGCTTTGTACCGCCCGTRGTGTTGTCCCGGTGGCGCCTGAAATGGCCGCCGTGCTCACTTTTGTAACAGGCTACAAGGTATCGTTCCATCCGCGTGGCATGGAAGTTATATGCTTTTTGGATCTCAGGAATAAGCCGGTCAACAATACGGTGCATGCAGGCCATTTTGAGCTCTTCGTCCTGAATAGTCTCGTCGGCCCTTCTTTTGTGTGTATGATCGTGAACCGCAACGGTTTTGCCGTCAAGTTCACGCATAAAACCCGATTCCTGGCCGCCGCGTTCATCGTAATAAGCGATTAGGCGATCACACAGATCGGGTTCAAAAATACGWGGGACCACGAGTACAGGCGCGGTGATCTCTGACACGCCCTTGGGTGTCGGTGCATTTGCGATCTCAAGGGCGTGCAATACCGAACTAACATGCTGATGCGGATTGTCGGTAAAGGCAACAATGCTAAGAATACGAAGCCTTTGGTCCAATATGAAACTATGGCCCTGAAATTGGTCCCCGGCAGCAGCAACCTCAAGCCCGTACCGCTCACTTACTCTGCCATCAAAATCCCAGAATTGGTAAAAACCGTAGTCGCCCATATTGGCAGCTTCTGAATTCTCGTCAGAGGCGTCTGAGCTAACGGCGAAAAAATTACAATGTGAGCGCACTCTTTGGTTATGTTCCTTGAACATATTAAGAATGTCGACGCTCTGCTGATTTTTTAATGAACCATAAAAACACAATACACTTGCTTTACCGCCGACCGTGTCGAAAACGAACCTCGGGTTTTTATCTGAGCGTATCTTGAACCAAGGGGCGTGTTCACCCGGCTGCGGCTTTCTCTTTGTCATAGTGCGTATTTCGTCCAAGTCTGTAAGTTACTAGTCCTCATGCAGATAACCTGCTCCGTGGTTGCTGGCAACAACAACTATACCTGGCTGCGGTCTGTGATGATGAAGTCTGGATTAAAATGTCGAATATCGCGGGGCTTGAAAATGCCTGCGAGAGTGGAGCTTTTAGCGGATTGCGCTTGCGGCAAGAACATATAGAGTTGCCCAAAAGGACGCATAGACGTCCGCGCATTGATAAGGCGAGGGAAAATGAATTTTAGAAAACTTCGAAGAAAACGTGTCTGGATACCGTCTGCGGCATTTTTGCTGCTGGCTGCTTTCTTTATATTTGTGAATGTGGCGATGCAGTTTGGTGCCGTTGTTGACGGCAATCAATATGTAGGCCGGGCTCAAGTCTTGGCGGAAACCGTCAGTGGGCCGTTGAACGTAAGCTATCTTCACCGGGGTAACAAAGCAGGTCGCCGGATTATTTTCGTGCACGGGACCCCGGGTTCAGCCGCTGATTTTTACCAGTTTGTGCGGAATGCGCCAGAAGACCTCGAAGTGATTGCCATTGACCGCGCCGGGTTCGGCCAGACATTGCCGTATGTAGCGGTTACATCACTGGAAGCACAGGCCGATGCTTTGCTTCCGTTGCTCGTCGAGCGTGACGGTAAAAAGCCCATTTTGGTTGGGCATTCTCTTGGTGGCCCGATTGTCGCGAAAGTSGCAGCAAAATACGGTGACAAGATTGGCGGTATGATCCAACTGGCAGGGTCGCTTGATCCGGCGCTTGAGGAAGTGCTTTTTATCCAACATGTCGGCAATRTATGGCCGATCTCGTGGCTAATCCCCAMARTTGCTGATCATAGCAATCAGGAGCTGATCTATTTAGAGGCCGAGCTGCGCCAATTGAAARCCGAACTGCATTCGATYACRACGCCCACAATTATTATCCACGGTACGGCAGATAATTTGGTCCCTTACTCGAATGTTGCCTATATGAAAACTGAATTTACCCGTGCCCAAATAGTAGATGTAATTACGCTGGAAGGCCAAAATCACTTCTTGCCTTGGCAGCGGCAAACAGTGATTGCGCAAGCTATACGCAARCTGGCGGATGAGACCTATACGCTCGCACTTGATCAAGTGAGGGACGATACAGCATCATGGCCTCCGGCAGCAGAGACTTGGGCAGAGCTATCCCCACCAGACGAAAAATGACAGTTGGCCTCGCTTTCTTCGCTTTTTTTGAGGCGGAGGGGACTTTTGTCTTTCTGTAAAACGATAACAATTTGGTGATGTTGGCCCTTTTGGAATTGTAAAAGTCGCTACATACCCTTAGTTAAAAGTTAGCTTTTATCTAAGGAGAGTTCGGCTATGAACCGATCAATAGTTACAAAAACTGCGGGGTTTTTGTTGGCATTTGTGATGCTGGGAGCATGCAGCAAACTGAGTTTTGACAATGATTTCGTTGAAACCGATTATGTGCGGCGCCATCAAGTCGTCGCCGAAACGGTTAGCGGTGATTTTGAGATAAGTTATCTCAGCCGCGGGAACCCTTTGGGTCAACGGGTAATATTTGTGCACGGCACACCAGGCGTAGCCACTGATTTCTACCAAATATTGCGGTCGGTACCTGACGATCTCGAATTCATTTCCCTTGATCGGCCGGGCTACGGATTAACACTTCCTAAAAAGCCGGTTACCTCGTTGGAAGCACAAGCCGATGCTTTGTTGCCTTTTCTTGTCGAACGAAACGGTAAAAAGCCGATTTTAGTGGGGCATTCACTGGGCGGCCCAATTATCGCCATGGCGGCGGTTAAATACGGAGATAAAATTGCCGGTATCATACAGTTGGCGGGKGCGCTGGATCCAGACCTTGAGGATGTATGGTTTATACAAAAAATTGGGGATATTTGGCCGATTTCGCGGCTGATCCCCAAAACAGCACGGGTCGCGAACCGAGAACTTATAGACCTAGAAGATGAACTGCGGTTGCTTGCGCCAGATCTTTCTAAAATCACTGTGCCGACAGTTATCATTCACGGCACTGCGGATGAAGAGGTGCCTTTTGCCAACGTTGCTTATATGAAGGCAACATTTATCAATGCCAAGCCGCAAGCCGTTATAACGCTGGAAGGCGGCAACCACTATCTTCCTTGGGAAGCGCCTTACATGATCCATAAAGCGATCCGCATGCTCGTGGATGAGGATTACTCGAAGGATTTATTTGAAGCTGAAAAGGATAGTGGCCCAAGAACATTGGGCGRGAAAACTTGGGCTGAATTRCAAGAAGCTTCCAGCCCTAAGGCCGTAATCAAAGGTAGCACATCTTCGGATCGGTGAGGCTCTGTGGGCTGGTGGCAGCTGTGACCCACACGCAGGTGTGAAGCGGTGTATGTAGGATTAAGTTGACCTTGACGGTGAACAGGACGATATTGCCGCTTGTGCAATCTTTAGTGGTCATACGCGCGTGCCTTGTCATGCTTTCAGCAACCATTGCTTTGGTGTTCATGCCTACAGCAACGGCGCTTGCTGCGCATGGCTGCTGCTCCGAGCCGTCGGCTATTATGGCAGACAGCCAGTTTAGCCATATGACCATGGCGGAACACAGCACCATGCAGCACGAAATGGCTGATAGTACGGATCATGACATGTCAGGATTTGGTATGTCGGTGATGGGTGCAGACTGTGAAAACGCGTGCAGCGTCACATCGGTGCCGGTTTACATTCAGATCGCGCCGCCATCTGTTCCCTCTATAGTCGTTGCTGGTGGGCGATCAAACGGTACGCATGACAGGTTACTGTCATCGGCATTGGCAATTGTCACGCCTCCGCCCCGCGCTGCTTAAAAGTAGCCTGAGCCCCGTATTGCGGGCTCCAATGTAACTCGCTCAATTTCCCGAGCGATACTTTCTATATTTTTTAGGTGTTTGTACCATGTCAAACTTCTTAAAGGTGGCCAGGATAATACTGGTCCCCGTCTTTATATTTACACTGTCCGCGTGCGCGACGATCCGGCCCCAAGCTGGCTTCGATGATGTACGGGCCGAGGTTGCCGCCCGAACGGGCGAACAAATTCAGTGGCGAACCGGCAGCCCCGCTGACCAGCAAGTAACCACGGAACTCAAGGCGCTGCTCGCCAGACCGCTCGAACTAGAGCATGTCACGCAAATAGCGCTGCTGAACAATGCTGGCTTGCAAGCTATGTACGAAAATCTCGGCGTTGCACAGGCATCTCTTGTGCAGGCAGGGCTACTGAAAAACCCGATCTTTGATGGGGCCTTGCGCTTCGTTGGTGGTGGGATTTCGCCGTCGCTCGATATTGATGTATCTCAGGATTTCCTGCAGATTTTCACGTTATCGCTGCGCAAGAAAATAGCTCGCTTCGATTTCGAAACGGCTCAGCTTTCTTTAACAGGCGACGTTGTTGATTTTGTAGGCACTGTCCGACAGGCCTATTATAGCGCCCAGGCCAGCGAGCAAGCGACAGAGCTGATGCTGGAGGTAACCGAAGGCACCGCGGCGTTGTTGCTAGCGGCAGAAACGCTTTACGAGGCTGGCAACATCAACGAGCTGATGCTTAACAGGCAACAGGCAGTACATGAAGAAGCATTGCTGATGTTAGGGGACGCCGAAACTAGCCAGATGCGTGCTCACGAACAACTTACCCAGCTGATGGGTTTGTGGGGTGAAGACACGGATTGGGATATCTCCACTCGGTTGCCATCATTGCCGCGCGGGGTTTTTATCACGGAAGGCATAGAGCAGCGGGTCCTTGACAAAAGCATAGGCTTGGCCGTTACGCGGTCAAAAATTGAACGGCTGACCACTCAGTTAGGCCTGGAGAAAGCTACATCGTTAGTCCCTGATCTCGAAATTGGGTATTCAGGCGAGCGAGGTGGTGAAGGCTTTGAGAATGGTCTCGGAATAGGGTTCCAAATCCCGATTTTTGATACAGGTAAAGCCCGCCGTTTTGCGGTGGCGTCTGAGCTACGGGCCGCGCAGTGGCATTATGTGCAGCAAGCAGTGGAAATACGGGCTGCCAGCCGCAACTCGGCCATGGAGTTAAGGCAAGCTAGGAACAAGGTCGATCGCTTGTTCAACCGCCTCTTGCCGCTTCGGCAGGCAATTATGGCGGGTGTTCAGCTGGATTATAACGCCATGCAAGTTGGGGTGTTCAGCGTCCTGATGGACCAAAGGCGGCAAATAGAAACCGGGCAATATTATATTGCTGCGCTCAAAGGTTACTGGATGGCGCGGGCAAATATTGAATTGTTGCTGAGCGGTAGCATGATGGGCTCGACCCTGATGGCCAGCGAAGGCTCAGAACAAAMMKYNNGMTGAKSAACACCNAAGAGSNAGSWCRMTAGYYNTGMAARSASGYRMYWWKKNARCMGCGGGTAGCATCGGCGTTGGTGCATCCTTGTYGGCAACCTCGGCTGCGGTAGCGCAAGATACAGCGGCTTCCAATCCTATGGCTGAACCATCCGCCGAACCCAAGCGCTGGGAAGATAGTTATAGCGGTGGCCCTGAAGGGGCAGCGCCGTTGCCGCCTGGGTTGCCGGGTAAAGACTATATGCCGGTTACTATTCCGAACGGAAAGGCGTTGCCTTTTAAAATCGTTAACGGCGTTAAGGTATTCCACTTGATTGCGGAAAAGGTTGAGCACGAATTTGCGCCCGGCCTTGTCGCTAATTGCTGGGGTTATAACGGCAGTGTAAACGGTACGGTGATTGAAGCAGTGGAGGGCGAACGCATCCGAATTTATGTTACCAATAAATTGGATGTTCCTACGTCTGCGCATTGGCACGGCCTGTTTGTTCCGAACGGAATGGACGGGGTTGCGGGTGTTACCCAGCCACCAATTTTGCCAGGAGAAACCTTCAAATACGAGTGGACGCTTAAGCAAAACGGTACCTTTATGTACCATTCACACTATGATCCGATGACCCAGGAAGGCATGGGTATGACGGGTATGTTCATTGTTCATCCGCGAAACCCAGGTGAAGACCATGCGGTGGACCGTGACTTTGTTCTCCTGTCGAACGAGTATGCGATTGCCCCGGGAACACGGCGGCCAGACCCATTTGAAATGTCGGATTTCAATGTGTTGACCTTCAACGGCAGGGCGTTTCCTGGCACGGAACCCCTAGTGGTAAAAAAGGGCGAG
>JAESRJ010000037.1 GCA_016764715.1 Kordiimonadaceae bacterium
ATGGCGGTGAGGGGAGGGCGGATGAATCTAGCGGTTCGGTTGCTAGGTCCATTGAGAGCCAGTTGCAGTCGAACACTGGACCTCCGCCAACTTTCGGCGAAATCCTAATCAATGCCGAAGATTTAGATGCAGAAAACATGAATGTTCTAACGCGTGATGTTCAGCTGCTCACCAACCCAAAGCCTTCGCCACCAATTGTCCTCGATGATACCAACGAGAACGCGGAAAACTATTTACGCCAACAGCACGAAAGCCAAGTCAGGTCGGTCGTTCAACAATATTTCAGCGACAAAGCTGGAAGATTTGGGGCGTCTTACGGAGTTTCTGAATGGTATACTGCCGCTACCGGATTATCTGATCCGGGGCCAATTTCTCTTACAAAGTTTTTATTAAGTGAAGCGGAGAGGCGCTACACGTCATTGCAATGGCACGGGGAGCAAAAGCACGCAAATCTAGCTATTATGATGAGAGAGCAAAACACCATGTTGGCTTTTGAGTTATTTCTCCGGTCGCATGAATTTAGACAACAAGAGAGAGCTAACGACCTGTTGGCTACTCAGCTAAGCTTGGAGCTAAACAAATGATAATTAAAAAATCTGTTTTTGGTACCAGGTTAAAGTCCGAAGTGGACGACGCAGATCCTTATAGCATTTATCTTTTCCCAACTTTTCTAAAGGAAATTAGAGTAGTTCAAGAAGACGCCTTTGACAAAATTGTATGGAGCGGTCTGTTTTTTAAAGGGAGTAGACTTGTCCCAAAAGGAGTTGGCAAAGAGCTGATGAAGGAGTTTATTTCTCCTTCTAATACTCATTGGCGCACAAGGATGGTGCCTTATCTCCGTGCAGCAATGGTATGTTCTGTTCTATTTATTGGCGTTTACAGTGCTTCTTTGTTGCAAGGCAGTGCTGATTTCGCCGGAGGCGCGTACTGTCAGGCCGCCATAGATCCTTACGAAGAGTATTTAAGTAGTTTAGAAAAGGAAGCTGTTACGCCTGGTCCTGCCRTAAGAGAGGCTAAATTTGACAGCGGTGTAATTMTTCCGTCTAAGCCAGACSAARAAATAGAAGGCTTAGCCGCCTTTGGTTTTAACACAGGGGTTGCAGCCAAAATTACCGAGGATTGAAGTCAGGCTGATTTGTTCGTGTCTGATGTCTGCGTATCAGACACTCCGTCAAGGGGCTTACTAGTACCAAACCTAATCTCAATTGCTTGTTCAACATTATTGAGGTTAAGGATGTCTTCAATAATGCTGGGGCCAACGATCGCGAGGAAATTGATGACTTGGTGCCGGTCACGCGGCAGAGGTGCATTAAAAATAAATGCGCTAATGTGAGCAAAGTCTGGATGAGCATGAAGTTTTTCTAGGGCGCCGAAATTAACAGACATCACCCGATTTGCGTTAATAACAAACTCTTCATAGTCCGTCTCAGGCACTAGGATTTCTTTAATTTTTAGATCCAACAGAGGMGRCAAAAAGGAAAAATCAATAACATGAAGRTCCGCWAGTTTTTGGTCTACCCTGCCTATAGGTCCAGTTTCTTCACCTGCATCAATGGTAAATTCCAAATACGCGGACGTATTAYTGTGCCACGTATCATCRAGRTGCGATTTAATTTTTTTAAATCCAACCCGTGAAATCATTGTTATGATAAATGGAGTAGTGCCAAAGCCAAGGTATTCATACAATTCATTACTAACCCGAAGCGGCTCAGTCGGTTCTGACCCTCTTTGTAAAGAATAAGTTGTTTGGGCTGGCATTCAGGTGTTCCTTTTTATACAATTTAACACGGATCGTTTAACAGACGCAAGCTAGTCAACAGGGAGTGCTAAGTGCCAAACAAAATATCTATTCATAAAGAAGGAACGGCTCTCGTAGGTGCCGATCTCCACAATCTTCTAGCAGTAAGTGGTTTAAGCGTAAATGCCCTGAAGTATTTTTTAGGCAAGCCCGCGAATAATGTTGATTTTCTCAGTGAAAACAAAAAGTTCCCTATAGAATCTATTGTTTTTTCGGCTCTAATTAGATTTCTATTCTCCAATCTTCAAGAGTTCTCAAGCGATGTTGCGGAACTGGTACCTGATGTGACCCCGCAGCAAGTACGGCATGCGATTGATAGTTTCCTACCAAACCAACAGAGCCCTTACGATAAACCGCTTTCGCACCTGCAGTTTGCGGGCTTATTTGGCTGCGCCCGGACCTGGGCTCACAGACAAGGTGAAACAGACACTCATGACCGATTGCGCGGCGTTCCAGAAACCATGTTGCGCGCGTCTACAGTTCTTATGCACGGGCTGCAGAGAAAGGGCGTAGTAGCGCTTAAAGAGTGGTATGCCATTATGGCTAGTGAAGCAAAAATAAGGAACCAGCCGGACGCAATGGCCTCAGGGTGGGTTGCTGGTATCAATAAAGAATGGCACGCAGATAGACGCGCCGCCTTATTAAGTGCTCCTAAAAAGAAGAGCTTTACAGTGATTACCGATTAGGAGGCTATATTGCCTCCACACTAAGTTTCATAAATTCGACCGTATAAGGGCAGGTTTTTACCTGCCCTTTATTTTAGGTTACGCCAGCCCCTCTTGGTCAGTGGCGGCTAAATACCATCCCGCAAGTCCAGCCCTCCGTCCGCGTGTTTGATTAATGCTCGTCCCAATGAATTGGTGGCGGGCAATTAACCGCCTTTTTTTAACTCTCCACTTGAACTGTTTCAGAAAAACCCTTATAATGTCCTTATTATACGTATAAACAGGACATTATAAGACATGGAAAGCCGCGAAGAACTGTTTCTATCTACGCCAGAGGCGCAAAGATTGTGGATGCGGAGGTTGACGATTGGCTTCCTTTTTGCCGGTCCTGCTTTTCTCATCATGGCGGCCACTAATGTGTACAGTGTGGTCACCGCGCCAGACGCTGAGGTCGTTGCAATTGATAGTTCTCTGCGTATACGTCAGTTGGTTACGACCAGCGAGTACCAGCCAAGTGAAAAGGAAATTCTCAGCTGGATGATCCGCTGCGTAATGGACGCTACAAGCTTCAGCTTTGATAAGTATGAAAGAGAAAAAGAGACCGCCCGGGCCTGCTTCACCGAAACTGCATGGGTCGAGTATTTTGATAAGCTAAAAAATGCGGGTGGCTGGGAACAAATTACAGGGGGCCGCACAAATGTTAGCGGTGCTCCTGCTGGGTATCCCCAGTATCAGGGTAGTGTGATAGTTGACGGCAAGAATGGCCGACAATACTTGTTACCGTTCATACGCACTTGGGAAAATCAAAGTGGGCGTCGTAACCAAAACCATATAGCCCGCATAGTAATAGTGCCAGTTTCCCCCAGCGAGGCAGCATCAGGGTACAAGGTTGTGCATCTCAGCTTGGGATCTGCGCAATGATTACCGTGCGCCCAAATCTCTGTGCATTAGCACTATTTGGATTGATCATCCTATCTGAAGGGGCTGCGGCTCAGGATAAAGGCGCGGTTAAAGACCCCGTTGTTGAAGGCCTCTTGGAACAAATTGGGATTTTGAGTGAAGAGCAAATCCTTAAATTCTTCCGCCGAGTAGATGCGCAAGAGCGTACCAGCTCATTTTTGAGTTCGGGAAGTGCTAGCGGCTCACCCAGAATAGTGGAAATTGATTTTCTTAAGAAGGCAGGGGCTACAGCAATAAAAATCGCTGCAAATCGAATTACATCGATTGAAGTTGTGGATCAAAATGGCCGCCCTTGGCCAGTCAAGACGTTTCTACCAGCCCCAGAAGGGGCACTAGAGGTAAAGCTTCTGGGCAGTGAAAACAGTATTGTGGCCGTGTCTCCGCTTACCCGCCACGTTCGAGGGAACGCCCTAATGTTCCTCGACGGCATTACAGCTCCTATTAATCTCACTTTCGAAACCAACCCTTTAGTGTTTGATGAGCCTCTGACTATCAAGATACGTGCATCAGTTCCAACTGCAGGCGCACTTTCTCCGGATAGAACAGCTCAGGCCGGCACTGAAGGGTACAGTGTAGCTGAACTAGATTATAGGCGCTTCATCGAAGGTGTAATTCCGGAGGCTGCCACCTCATTAAAAGTTGAAGCATCTTTCGATGCCCTCGCTTGGTCATACAACGGCTTGTTAGTGATTAAGACAGAAGGCCAACTTTTATGGCCTGGCCAGCGTTACAAATATTCAAAAGGCAGTATCAATCTATTTGTTGTTGATCCAATTGAAAGTCTCGAATTTTCCATAAACGGCGAAGATAAAGCACTTCAAGTGGAGTACCCGTGACATGAACTTCGAAGAAAATGAATGGAAAAGTAGCAAACCCCAACTCAACAAAAAAAAGGCCATCACGTACATCTTGGTATTTGTTGTGCTGCCCGTTGGGGTGATTTGGACAGCCTTCTTTTCAGGTACTGAGGAACAGAGCGGATCTCCATTCCCAACAACTATTGATCCGCCACCAAGATTTGCCACGGAAGGTGTAAATACAGCCAATAAACCCACACCCCAATTTCGGTCTTCAACGAAGAATTACAACGAAGAAAGCGAACGCCGAGCCCTAAAACAGGGAACAGTTGTTGTTACTAGTCCAATACCGGTTCTTGCAGAGCTGGTGACATCAAACTCATCGGTATCACCGCTCGGTCCAAGAATAGAGGCTCCGCCTCCAATTGAACTTGGTACTAGATCGTTGAAGCAACCAACACTCCTGGGTCCCAACTTTGACAAACAGGTTTTAAATGCCGCTGCCTTGTTAAAATCATGGAAGTTGCCCGGCATGGAAGATCCGAAGCTTATTCCTTTCAACGTAGATGTGCCTTCAAAAACGCCAACTTCACCAACCGCACTCGCGTCCATAAGGAGCAAAAACAGCAGTGTAACGCCAGCAGCTAAACCTATCATTCAGGCCGGTGAATTCATTTATGCGGAGGCACAATCTGCAGCTAATTCTGAGGTTCCCGCCGCGATAAGATTTGATCTAATAGGGCATCCTCTCGGCGAGGCATGGGTTATTGCAGATTACCAACGGCGGGGAGAATATTTAGACATTAAGGCACGCCTTCTAGTGATCAAGGGTAGACCTGCAATCCCAATAAACGCGGTTATTGTAGGCAGTAATGGTAGCCCTGCTGTGCGAGACAGCATCAACCGCCAGCTGTTCAAGAAGTACGGGTTGCTGTTTGTCGCAAGTTTCATACAGGGATTTGGAGCAGCGGCCTCGGTTGCGAACCAGAGCATAACTGTGAGCGGGGCAAATTCCACAACAATTGAAACCCAGCCTCTGTCGGTAGGCAACCAAGCAATTGCCGGCGCGGGTGCTGCTGCCGGGGCGATTGCCGACGACCTAGCTAAAACGGTTGGGGATGTACAGCCGATCGTCAAACTGAACATCAATTCGCCGGTGTCGCTGTTTTTTCTAGAGGATGTATTCATTGAAAGGATCGCCCCGTGAACGAGCCTAAGAAATACGAAATGGGGCGGTCTGACCCCACCGTTACCGAAATGGGAGATTATAGGCCTCATGACGAGAACGTTGTAAATGAGGATGAAACGGGGGTTGATAAGGCCAAGCTATTTAAACTCATTGGGGGTGTGATCGGCTTTTTCATTCTCCTTTTGGGTGGCGCCTTTTTCCTTGCACAGTCGCAAGCTTCCACGGGCCCTAAGTCTAGCCAGCTCTCGCTCATTGCGACAGCCTCCAAAGGCAACAGCCCACAACTTTCAAAATTTTCCCCTACCGACGCTGTACCTTCGCTAAATGAGTTGGACATCCCTGGAGTGGCCAACTTCCCGGCCGCGACTGCCCAACCTAGCCTACAAATTACCCGTTCCGCTGAAGCGCAACCTTCTGCTGTCCCGGAGGTCTCAGTCGCCGCCTTAGAGCGTTTGATTGAGCAACTGCAAACAACCGTTTCAGACCTCGGGATTGAAGTACAACGGCTTTCTTTGGCTAACAAGAAAGCCGCAACAAACAATGATGAAATGCGAACAGGCCTCACACGGCTCAGCACTTCAGTGAACAAAGTGACTGCTATCCAGGATTCTGTGAAGCAAGACATTAAACGGCAACAGGTTGCTGAAGAACAGGCCCGTCAATCTGGTGCTGCCAACCACGGATATACCATCCGAGGAGTGACGCCCTCAGTAGTTTTCATAGGGAAAACTGATGACCCCGCGTTTCTTAAGAAAATTTCAGTTGGGTCCGAGGTACCAGGTCTGGGTGTTGTTACTGCAATCAAGCGGGATGCCGCGTCAAGGCAGGTCACAGTTATGACGACCCTTGGAAAGATTGAGAGTTAAAATGCCAGAGACTTTTATCAGTGACGACTATCTAGTGGAGCTCGCAAGTCGCTCTTTGATCCCTATGGCCAACTTAGTGATTGGCCTGCTGTACGGACTTGGAAGTCTGATTTTTATTTTCATCGGTATTTGGAGCTTCAACCGCCTCGCTGCGGGAAACAGATCTTTGCAGCCAAACGAACGCTCCAAATACTTATGGGGTGGTGTCATGGCTCTAATCGTATCTGGGATATTGTTTTCGGGTCTTACTGCCGTTGACATTGCCGCCCGGTCAATAACATCGCAAAGCGCCCGCGCACTCTCCACCAGCGGAGATAATTTTACAGGTTTAGCCACTAACTCAAACATCGGCTTTATATGGGGAACCCTATACCTCCTCGGCATTTATCTGATCTTTACGGCCGCCGTTTCCATGTATTCCACCACCCAAAACGCCAAGACGCCGAAGATGAGAATTGTAGTGTTGTTTGCTGTTGGTGGCAGCCTCGTACAAGCGGAAGAAATGAGCCAAATTTTTCAAAATACAGTCAAAGCCAAGACAGTCATAAACTCTAACACCTAATTGAGAGGACAAAATAATGAAACGATCTATGAGATGCGCCTTCGCGGCAGGAGCTGCCCTTCTGGCATTCGAAAAGTCTATTTTAGCCCAGAACCAAGACATAGGGGATGTCGCTGACAGGCTTAACGGATTTGGTTCGAATTTTTCAACACTGCTCATCACCTTGGCCGGTGTTGCTGGTTTGGGATTCATGATAGCCGGAATTCTGATGCTTGTTAAAAAGGAACATGGCCCGCAAAACAGCGGCGGAAAGCTTGCGGGCTTCGTAATGTTGCTTGGGGGTGGTGCCCTCTTTGGCATTGTTGCCATTCGTGCAATTTTTTCCTCCTCAATCACGGGCTAAATCATGATTGCGGGCATAGAAAGGCTTTTCACTTCGATCCAAATGTTGGGCAAGGTACCGATGGACTCTTTCATCGATATTCTTGGTGGTACCGACGAATATCTGGTCTCTAAAAGTGATGATTTGGTATCTTATATCGCTGTAAGTGGGTCAACTAAAATTGTTGGCGACAAAGAGCGCGAAGAAATTGTAAAGGGTTTTGATCTTTCTTTTGCTTCTATGCTGAAAGAGACAGGCCACGTTTTTGAGTTCAGTTGGAAAACCGATCCAATGGCTAGTCCGTTGGTGGTTGACGAGTATATTTCTGAAATGGAAGACGGTGCCAATAAAGCCGGCCTTAACATTCCCCAAATTTTTGCAGGAAAAAGAAAGATCCTCACTGAGCGTGTAACTTATGAAGAAACTGCGATCGCACTCTGGACCAAATCCACCATCTTAAGTCCCGCCGAAAAACGCGCTGATACGATGGTTCGGGCGAAAAACACAGGGGGTGCAACAATTGGCACCGCACAGCCGCCGCTAGAGGGTCTGCAAAAGCTTGTGATCAAGCATAAGGCCTCAACCGCTTCAGTTATTGAAAAGTTGAGACAGGCGGGCATTGCTTGTAGGCAAATCTCAACAAAGGTGGGTTGTCGTCACGCTCGCAATTATATTTATCCTTCGCTCACGGGAAGCCAGTGGGCGCCGGTGTATGCTGGTGAGGATAACTTCGAACGCGTAGAAGAACGGGCACCTGATGGAGACTGGTCTGGGCTGTTTCCACCAGCCCTCGTTGAGCAGATGCTCCTGCACGGGTCAACTGACATTAGTAGCTACAGCGTAAGAATAGGGGATCAGATATTTGGTTATGTGAACATGATATCTGGCGCTTCAGCGGACCAAGATTTCTCACATTTAGTTGATTTAGTTAATCGTAGTGGCAGCCGCATTCCTTGGCGCGTTTTATGGCGTGTCGAGGGTGGTGTTAAGGACCGAGAGTGGCAGAGAGTTGCAGCATCGGTATTACTACCTACCAACACTAAAAATAAAAGCATTCTTGGACAGCTTGATCGTGCGGCTGCATGGGAACAGGCTAACCTCACGCGAGTGTATCTATCTGCAAGCTTCGCTACATGGGCACCTGCAAACAAACCCGCTGAATTAGACCAGCGTTTGTCACAGCTAACCCGTGCAATAGGCAACTGGGCGGGCATTCAAGTGTCATCTGACACTAGAGATCCGCTGGAAGGTGTATTTGCCAGTGTGCCAGGGATCTGCGCCAACACGGTAGCTATACGAGCAAAACCCCGCCTCACAAGTGCGTTCAGAAATCTGCCTATTATGCGCCCTGGCGGACCTTGGGAACGTGGGTCCGTAATGTTTCATACTCCAGACGGAAAGCCGTTTTTTTATGAGATGGGGTCAAAGAAACAGACCGCGTGGTTTGACATCATTGTTGGGCAGCAAGGGTCAGGTAAGTCAGCCCTAGTTAACAGCCTCAATCTAGGCGCAGCTTTAGATTTTGCACGGGAAGGTGCCGCGAATGAATTGCCCCGTATTGGTATCATCGACATTGGTTATTCTTCACGGGGGCTCATTGAAGGCATTAAAGACGGTCTTCCGGCCGCACGTAAGCACGAGGCCTTGTATATTCGCTGGCAGAATAAAAAAGAACATGCAGTCAACGTCTTTGATACACCACTTGGTCTGAGGTACCCCCTCCAGGTTCATATGGATTTTCTSAAAGARTTTGTGAACTCCGTTCTAGGCTTAGAGCATATAAAGGGTAGTGATCTCCTCAAGGACATTGCGGCGAGTGCCGTAGAAGAAGCATTTCGCGTAAGTGCTACTCTAGCTACGCAACACAAATATGAGCCTCAGCTTGATCCTCTTGTCGACGCCGCAATTGAAAGCGCAGAAATTTCCCTTCCAGACACGCCGTTGTGGTGGGAAATAGTAGATTTCCTGAGTGCAAAAGGTTTGATGCATGAAGCGATGTTGGCTCAGCGCTACGCTGTACCTCGGCTCAGTAGTCTGGCAAGTGCCGTTACAGAAGACAGAGTACGGGACGTATTTAAAAACTCCAATATAGGAGATGAGAGGGCCCTAGATGTCTTTTCGAGAAAAATTGACCGCGCAATGTCTAATTTTGAGGTGTTATGCCATGAAACGAAGTTCGACCTCGCAGGGGCTAGTATTGTTTCGCTCGACCTATCCGAGGTAACTGCGGGTGCCGGTGAACTTGGCAAACGAAAAGTAGAAGTAATGTATTTGGCTGCCCGCCATTTGGTGGGAGGGGAATACTATCTTGTTGAAGAAGATTTTTCAGATGTAGATGAGGTGTACCGCGACCATCACGTCCAGCGCATTAGGAAGCTCGCAAAGCAGCGAAAACGGTTAGTTTACGACGAGTTTCACATGACTGAGGGGTCTACGGCAGTCCAACTGCAGTTGGAACGAGATGTACGAATAGGCCGGAAGTACGACGTACAAATCACCTTAGTTTCTCAGCTAATCACGGACTTCTCGGACACCCTTCTCTCTTTAGCCCGTTCATTTTTTATATGTTCTTCAGGCGGCGACATTGGGCTCAGCGCTATAAGAGATTGTTTGAAAATTTCTGATACGGCCGCAGAGGTTATTCGAACTCGACTACGGGGTCCTACACAGAGTGAAGGGGCCCCATTTTACGGTATTTTTGATACCGACGAGGGCCGTTTTGAGCACCATTTAGTTAATACATTAGCCGCCGAAGAATTATGGCTATGTACAACAAAACGCAAGGATGTCGAACTTAAGCGAGCCCTTGAGCGCAAGCTTGGTCAATCCTCGGCATGGAAAGTCTTATGTAATCAGTTTCCGGGTGGGTCAGCACAACACCGATTAGAGCTGATCACAGCAGATCTTGCCCGCAGAAACATTGATACGGACCCAACTGACTATTTGGTAGATGAACTAGCGGGAGTGGCGCATGGATAGTCGAAAAATCACCGTGGTTATACTGTTGATAGCCCTTTCAGGCTGCGCAACCAAAACAATTGCCCCCTCGGTTACTACCCCAAACTCCGTGAGGCCGGAAAGTAGAATAGCAGCGTCCCTGGAGAGACTGGAAAAACAAGTTTCTCAGTTGTCTCGGATACAGAAGGCGAGGCGTAAAATTCAAGTTGACGAAGTAATTTTTGCTCCAACTGAACTACTGCGAAAGATAGCCTACTATGAACATTATGGGCACCTTTCTCGGATTGTTCAGGATATTGCAGAACAGTCCGGCTACCAGTTTTCCATAGTTGGCCGAGCACCTAATATTCCAATTCTAGTTTCTGTAAAATGGTCGAATATCACGTTGATTGATGCGCTCAAGGATGCCGGTACGCGTGCTGCACACCGCGCAACAGTAGTGGTTGACGCTCACTCCGGCAAGATAGAGGTGCGTTATGATAACTAAGCAAATTACCGCCATTTCTACGTGTCTGTTGATGTCTATGGCAGCAGTTGCGAGTGAACCACCGGTTACTCTGGAGAGCCTTATAGAATTGAAGGCTTCTAGTCGTACCGCAAGCCCGCTCAAACTCTCATCAAGAGATAAAGTTATTGTACAAATTGCCAAAACGGTTGGTCTCAGTGCTGGGTTTGAAGACTACCGAAGAGAAATTTCAGCCGCTCTCGATAGGCACAGTGATACGCTGGATAAAGTGTACTACTTTCCGTACGTCATGGTTAGAACAGACACGGGAGCGTTAATTTTACCTCCTGTTGTCGAAGAATACGGCGCAGAAGTTACACTTCTTGAGAACGGTAACGCATTGCTTGAACGTGACGCCCGTTTGGTCATTTCCAAGCCTGCACGTCTAATTGCAGGGAACCACACGTGGCGCTCGTATTTTAATTTCCCCCGTAACCAGATTAACAGGGGTGACGAACGAGGCTGGCCAAAAAACGACCGAGAGCGGGCTCTATGGAGTGAAACGCTTACCAAAGCATGGGCACGCGGCCGTAAGAAAGCTCAATCACTTTTTGATCAACGGTTTAGTGATCTGGAAGCAGACTATATTGGTATGCTTCGCTATTTAGAATATGTCGACCGCGGCATGATTAGCACGATCTATGTGGCAAAAAACGACCGCGGTGTAAAAGTTTCATCAAACGGCAGAGAAATGGAGATAGGCGGTCGGTTTGTTAGGATAACAAGGCACGCAAGCTTCGACGGTACGGTAAAGAGTTGGAAGCCGATCAGCATTCCTATTGACTGGGATGATAGCTGATGTTGCAGGCATTAGACATAATACCTGCACGCGGCGTTGCCGCCAGCGTTGATGATTGGTTGCTGAAGCTGGTTGATCAAGACTGTAGTGACATAACATTGTTGCCGCAGGAAAGAGCAAAGGCCGAGCTTGGGGGCCGTCTTGTTGACATCAGCAAGAGCGATATCAGTCAGTCTGAACTGACTGGTTTACTTACCAAAATTTATGGTTCCTCGGGTCAGACTCTGATACCAAAAACGCCGTTAGATTTTGCCTATGAGGTTATAACGAAGGACCGCCGCCGTCGGCGTTTCAGAGTAAACGTCAGCCTCGCTTTTCACAGCGGCGAACGAGGATATCATTTTAGCATTCGCATCCTCGATGCATGTCCGCCACCTTTAAGTCAGATAGGCCTTACAGAGGCTATTGTAAAAACGTTAAACAAAGATCGCGGAATGACGCTAGTAGGCGGCGGTACGGGCACTGGAAAATCTACCACACTGGCATCAATACTAGCCTACATCCTTCAAATTAAAGCGGGGAAGGGTGTGACCATCGAGGCTCCCATTGAGTATGTATATGATGATGTGCCGAACAAGATTGGCTTTGTTTCACAGCATGAAGTGGGCAAAGGCATTGATAGTTTTGCACAAGGTCTAAAAAACGCCCTGCGGCAGAAGCCCGCCTGGRTACTTGTTCAGGAAATTAGGGACCCCGAGACAGCAGAGACAGCGACCGAAGCCGCAATGACGGGACACCCGCTTTTCGCGACCATCCACGCCAATACAGCCGCTGAGATGATCACCCGTATTGCGGATATGTTTCCGCCACAAATTAAACGCGGGAAGATGGTGGAGTTTCTTCGGAACACCAATGTACTGATTGCCCAGCGGCTAATACCAAAATGTTCTAAGGGCAAAATTGCCGTCAGGGAATTCTTTCATTTTAACCGTGATATTCGTGCGGACCTTTTGAAAAAAGAGCCGGATGACTGGCCCTTCATTATTGAAGGCATCATGCGAGAAGAAAAAACTGACATGGCCGCCGGGATACAAGAACTAGTGAATGCCGGCACTATAGAAGAAAGGTGGATTGAATGGACCACAAGATAGATGCAAGTGACGAAAGTTGGGTGGCTTCAATGTATTCCCCCAAACTTGGACCAGTAGATTCACGGGTATTGATTGGCCCTGTTCTATGGATGTGTTTCGCAATGACATCGCTAACAATCCTGATTGTAACAGGGATTTGGGTCGCGACATTCTGCATCCTCGCCCTATTGGATATGACGCCTAGTTCTGCACTGCGCGCGTTGAGAAATAGCCTTTTTGGCGGCTTGCGACCCTGCCGCACTTTCAACCGTACAAGAACGCGGTTTCTCGGAGAAAACACATGAATAAAATGATATTGTTAACTAGTGTTCTTGCACTGCAAGTTGGTTGCTTCAGCCCAAAAGCCGTTGCTGATTTTAAGTATATAGGCCCGTCTGAGAAAGATTACAAATCGGCTCAGWTGTTTGAACGGCGCGTCCTAAAGGCCGGTGCCTATAGTGCCAATCGGTTACCTATTGGCATTGTTCTCAAACTCATCGCTGGTCAACACGTTAGTGTCGATTTTGGTCAGGATCTTGATCAAAGTAAACTCGTGTCTTTCAAGGGCGGTCGACCGCGTACTGAAATTCTAGACGAAATTTTAAGTCCGCTAGGTTTTGTTTGGCATTACCGAGACAATGAACTGTTCATTCGGTCTTCGCGGGAAATGAAAGTCAGTGAAGCTTTCAATAGAGGCGTACCGATTGAAGACAGGTTTCAGCGCCCAGTTACGTGGAAAGTCCCGGCGGGTGTCACTCTAAAAACACTGGTTCGTGAATGGGCTGCCCGTGCACGCGTCACCGTCGACTGGAAAGTAACAACACCGATTACGCTCCATGCAGCAGCGACAATTGACGGHGATCTCCCTTCAGCCCTTGAGCAATTGTTTGAAGCACTTGGGCCGGATGTTCCGGTCATTATGTCTCACYTGTACACAAGAAATAAAGTTCTRAAAGTTTGGGARAGAGGTCAACAATGAGCACTCATATTAGAAAAATTGTTACAGCCTCTATCTGTGCCCTGATGCTAGCTTCATGCTCTACCGGAAAAAAGGAAGCCATAGAGAAATATGACGAAGCAAAAAAGCACACTGTTGAGCTAAGGAGGGACTGGGAGAGYCACATAAAAGCTAGAGCTTTGCGCAGAGTACAAGTTGTGGACGCTCTTTACCTCGCCCCTCACGCTCGACCACAGGTTCACGGTGATCCTATTCCTGAAGACTGGATTATAGGGTCCCAAACTTTCAAAATTGCAAAACCTACCACACTACAGGAGGTTGCCAACGAGCTTCGAGACTTGCTTGGCATCATTGTAACCGTTGACGTCGCGCCTCGAGCCGCACGGCGCGAGGAAGGTCTCGAARGGGAAACAGATGTTGAACGGTTTAGGGAGGCTCGCGAGAGCGGCGACTTTGACACTTTAGCATTTTTATCCATTACAAAACGAATTGACCTTCGCGGCTCCCGCGAACAGATCCTTGACTATATAGCCGCCATCTTCGACGTTGCGTGGAAATATGAGCGTGGTGTGGTCCGTTTTCAAAGGTATGTTACGGAGGTTTTCGAACTACACGCRCTCGAAGGGCTTCAGACCTTTGATACTTCTATCGGTGCGTCTTCCGGTGGTGGATCTGGTGGYTCTTCCGGAGGTGGAGGGAGTTCAGGTGGTTCTGGTGGCTCAATTTCAGCGTCTGTCGGTTATACATATGACAGTTACGAGTTGGTTCGAAACTCTTTAGTCAGTTCTATATTGCCTGTAAACGCAACAGCCGAGATACTACCCAACACTGGCGGGATTGTTGTAACCGCTCCCGCATACATTATGTCGGACGTGCGGCGCTTCATCAAGCAACAGAACGATATTTTAACACGCACTATTGCAGTTGAAGTAAGTGTCTTCGCCGTAACTAAAGATAAGTCGAACACGNGTSYKKNAWGWNNTSATYTKNTARTNASTRATSTYSYMWWSAYSWWYGSMSNTTGMWTKCARWTCWWNNGARTTTACAG
>JAESRJ010000183.1 GCA_016764715.1 Kordiimonadaceae bacterium
ACCTGGTGGCAGACGGAAACCGGCGGCATTCTCATTTCTCCCCTGCCGGGTGCCACGGCCACCAAACCCGGATCAGCAACACTCCCCTTCTTCGGGGTGAAACCAGTGATTGTGGACAATGATGGCAAGGAGCTTGAAGGAACGGTAGAGGGCAACCTATGCATCACCGATAGCTGGCCCGGTCAGATGCGGACCATCTATGGCGACCACGAACGATTTGGTAGTACCTATTTTTCACAATTCCCCGGGAAATATTTTACCGGCGATGGCTGCCGTCGCGATGAAGATGGCTACTACTGGATCACCGGCCGCGTGGATGACGTGCTCAACGTGTCCGGCCACCGCATGGGCACGGCAGAGGTCGAATCGGCGCTTGTATCGCACGTGGGCGTTTCTGAGGCAGCTGTGGTTGGATATCCGCACGATATAAAAGGCCAGGGAATTTACGCTTATGTAACCCCGCCCGTGGGCACCGAGCCTTCGGAAGAGCTGCGCAAAGACCTAGTAAAATGGGTGCGCAAAGAAATTGGCCCCATTGCGACGCCTGATCTTATCCAGTTTGCACCGGGTTTGCCTAAAACCAGATCCGGTAAAATTATGCGCCGCATTCTACGCAAAATTGCCGAGAATGAGTTTGGTAATCTGGGCGATACGTCAACGCTTGCAGATCCAAGCGTGGTCGACGACTTGATTGAAGGCCGCATGAACCGATAAGCCCGCAGGGCAGCGCACTAATAGATTTGCGGATGAAAGCTAAGGCTTTTGTCCGCTTTTTTTTGTTGGCCGCATAGTAGGCCCTTGGTTTGCACATAAAGGTGATAGGGCAAGAGCTGGAAATCCCAGTAGGCTGCACCAAATTTAGTCTTTAGAATTCTTACAGCGGGAAAACACTATGATTTCGCTTTACACTGCAGCAACACCGAACGGGTACAAGGTCTCTATCGCGTTAGAAGAAATGGGCCTTGGCTATAACCTTGTTCAGCTTGATCTTGGCGCCAAGGCACAAAAGTCCGACTGGTTTCTGAGGATCAACCCCAACGGCCGCATCCCGGCGATCGTTGATCACGGTAATGATGACTTTGTAGTTTTCGAGTCGGGGGCGATTCTCCAGTATTTGGCAGATAAAACCGGCAAGCTTATTCCTGCTGATGCGAAAGGAAGATCAGTGGCGATGCAGTGGCTGATGTTTCAGATGGGCGGCTTGGGACCAATGCAAGGGCAGGCGCATGTGTTTGTCCGTTATTTCCCTGAAAAAATCCAAAGTGTGATTGACCGCTACCAAAATGAAACACGCCGCTTGTACGAAGTGCTGGATACGCGCCTTGGCGAGGCCCCCTATTTGGCGGGGGATGAGTATTCGATTGCGGATATTGCCAGTTGGCCTTGGGTTCGCGCGTACGACTGGGCGGGTGTACCGCTGGACGGCTTGCCTAACCTTAAGCGTTGGATGGACGAAATCGGCGAGCGCCCTGCTGTTTTACGCGGCTTGGAAAACCCCCCACGCAGTGTAGACCCATCAACAATTGTCAAATCAGYGARKYMKWWKSWAMWMMKKTWWKRWGRGRWWWRWSWCWGKTMKKWRWTASWKKYKRWATTATTTCTAAAGAAATTAGTAGCGGCCGTGACAATCATTGTTGGCGTTTCTGCAGCTTGCCTTGCRGTTGAAAANNNGGTWRYTRCCGACAATGAAGAYGCCGTWTGGAAWGCCGTTCACGAAAATGATTACCGCAATGACGACGATGCGGCGCGGGACGCTGCCCGGCACCCWGTTGAACTAATGCGGTTTCTCGGCATTACGGAAACTATGTCTGTTGCGGAAATAAATCCCGGCGGCGGCTGGTATAGCCGGATATTGGGGCCGCTTCTGAAAGACGAGGGTCTGTATGTTGGGCTTGAGCATAACCCTGATGTCTATGCTCTTTATGCCAATTATGCCAAAGTGTTGCGCGCGTATCCTGAGAAAATTGAAGTAGCGCGGGACCTATACGGCAGGCGTGCCATTGGCACTTGGATACCGGCTACAGAAGGCCTGCCGGTRGAAGCTGGRTCGCTTGATGTAGTGCTTACGGTGCGCGCGCTTCATAATTGGTACCGCATTGGCTTCTTTGATAAAGCGCTTGATCAAAGTTGGCAGATTTTAAAAGATGGCGGCGTGCTCGGCATTGTCCAGCACAGGGCAGACGAAGGCTCGAGCGATAATAGAATGGCTGCAGCCCAGCGTGGCCGCTGGAAGCAGTCGGACCTTGTCGCGGAGATCGAGGCCAAAGGTTTCAAACTTGTGGCGAGCTCAGAGATGAACGCCAACCCGCGCGATACCAAAGACTATGATACGGGCGTTTGGACCCTGCCGCCCGTTTTTGCACTTGGTGAGGAAGACCAGGAAAAATACGCAGCCATAGGCGAAAGTGATCGTATGACGCTCAAATTCATCAAAGTGCCACGGTAACTTTTTTGCTCGGATTTTTTCGGATACATTTTCGCCACCCTTCCTTATGAGCCTCGTGTGGGAATCTCGACACCTCATAAAATATTGACAGGTTATACTATTACTTATTAGTCTCTGCCTGGTTAGGGGAACGGGATGAATAAGCTGATTTCATACACACTTCTATTTTTGGTTTTTGCGAGCTCTGTCGCAGCCGCAGACCAATCCTCCTTGGTTGAAAGCATTCGCAAACAACAGTTCGCTTTTGCCGATGCGAAAGCGCTGAAAAATAAGGCTGTGGCGTTCATTTTAGCCGGCAAAATATATGAGATGGGCAAACATTTATATCGCGAAAAACCTGAGCACTTAGCTCCAATTGTTTTRGCATWTGCTGAGGCCGCGSCATCGTATCAGGAGCCCGTTGCGCTTGCCCTGTTTAAGGAAGCACTGCCGTTATATAGACTTGCGTATGAGGAGAAACACCCAATACATATCGTGCCTCTGATTTCGGCAGCTGACGAAGCAGCAGTAAGAAAGGAGCCTGACCTTGCTTTCAAATGGTATAAATCGGCGCAGGACTTACTTGCGCTGCACCGACCCGAAGGCAGTTTTCTTGAGGCGCGGCAGCAAATGGGCCTAGCGTACCTCTTTAGACAGGCAGACCAATTCCGGACTACAGAAARCTGGGCGCACCGAAGCATAAAGCTCCTCAAAAAATATAAAGAGGAGGGATCTGATTTTCATGCWGCWGGTCTCTATTTCCAGTTTGGGGAAGTGCAGCGRGCGCTAARSGCCAATATGTCAGCCTTGCACAGTTATGAAAAGGCTTTGCTGATCTATGTAACGCACGACCAAAAAGAACGTTGGATGGCTCGGCGCATTGGTACGGTCTATAAACGTCTCATTGAGATAAATTATAAGCTCGGTGACTATAAAGAAGCCTGCCAAACTGTCGCTGATCGGCTAGTATTTCAAGAAGGGGGCGGCAAAATTATCGCATATGACCCCTTTGGCCAGTTTTCCTATGGATACGGAAAACAAAAGATAGGTGAAATCGCCCTTCGCTTTTCTATAGGCCCAGATTGCCGGGCAACAGGCTTAAAAATATTGCAGACACAAGGCATTACCAAAGAAAAAGCCTTTTCAGCAATTACAAATCTATTTCTTACGCCGGGGCGTCTTAGGCCGGGAAAACATGTTACGGCCGAAGGTGAGTTGACTGATATCTGGTCTATTTTCCTGCAAAATTGAAACCAAACGAAGAATGGCTTGCCCGGTTCATGTACAACACGGGCAGTCTTTGTTCAGATAACCAAACAACCTCTCCTCTGGGGCGACTTTAGGGAATTGCGATATGTACAGATTACTGATCACCATCATTACGGCACTAACGCTGTGCTGCACTGTTTATGCTAGTGAGGCCTCAGCTTCTGTCCGTGAAAGCGCTTCCCTCACACTTGAAGACGCCTTGACCCAACTGGCTGAGTATGKTGACAAAATGGCCGATGAGGACACGTTTTCGGGGACCATTCTCCTCGCTAAAGATGACAAAATTCTCTATAGCGCTGCGCACGGCATGGCGAGCAAACGCTTTGCAGTCCCCAACAATTTGCAGACGAAGCTCAACCTCGGTTCGATGAACAAAATGTTCACAGCAGTCGCGATTATGCAGCTGGTTGAAAAAGAGAAAATCTCGCTGGACGATAGGTTGGGAAAGTATCTAGACGAAAGCTGGATCTCAAAAGATATAAGCGCAAAAATTAAGATACGGCATCTGCTGACACATACGTCGGGTTTAGGAAGCTATTTTAATCGCCGGTTTGCAGAGACCTCTAAAAATCACTTCAGAGCCTTGGCAGATTATAAGCCGCTGATCGTTGGCGAAACCCTGCAATTTGAACCTGGTAGTTCAGCTCACTATAGTAATACCGGTATGTTTYTGCTTGGCGCTGTTATTGAAGCAGCAACTGGCCAAAGTTATTTTGATTATATTCGCCGCAAGATTTATGAGCCTGCAGGCATGATAAATTCAGGCTGTTACGAGATGGATCAGCCTGTGCCTAACCTCGCCATGGGGTATTCTCGAAATGGTGAAAATAAAACAGGCTGGAATAACAATCTCTATTTACATGTCCTTAAAGGTGGCCCTGCCGGCGGTTGTTTTTCGACCGTTGAAGAYTTGTATAAATTTTCAAMMGCATTAGTCGGCTACAAATTATTGGAGCAGGAAAATACTGRAACATTATACTCCAAGAAGACAGAGCTACGAGGCGGTTCTTATGGGTATGGCTTTAGCGTAAGGGCTACGCCAGACGATAGGATAGTGGGGCATAGCGGTGGTTTTTCTGGCATAAGTAGTAATTTGGATATCTTTTTAGATACGGGATATGTCGCTGTTGTGTTATCTAATTACAGTGGTGCGGCGCGACCKCTTCGAGCGAAAATCCGGAGCTTGCTACTGCGTATTTCTAATCAATGATTGTTGATTGCAGTGGCTAGAAAATACTGGCTGCGCCGTAAGGAATTATCTGGATGCGTCACCATTTTTTCTGGGTGATGAGCCTCACAGCCTCGGCCCAGTTCCCTTCTTGTGTGTGGCCTGATGCTTTGCGCGGTTTGAAACTATGATCCCCATCTGGCGATAGGTGGGTTTCGAAGGTATCAGGCAGGCTYAGYTTTTCCAGAAAAGCGCGTCCGCCAAACGTATCCCGTTCCCCTTGAATAAGCAGCGTCGGCGCTGTGATGTCTTTTAGGTGGGCAGTGCGTAATTTTTCTGGTTTCCCTGGCGGATGGAACGGATACCCCAGCAGCAGCAAACCGTCCGCCAAAGCCGGGTCTTCAGCCATGAGCATACTGGCCATGCGCCCGCCCATAGATTTACCGCCGATGATCAGGGGCGTTTTTGAGCTGCCATCGTCTTCGTTTAGGTGTGAGATCAGGCTGCGGAAATGGTCCAGTAATTTGGGTGCGCGTTCAGGCGGGCGTCGCTTCCCTGTTTCTTGCATTAGGGTCATGTAGGGGAAATTAAAGAGGATACATTCTATGCCCGCGGCGGCTATGCTTTGCGCGAAAAACTGCAAATAGGCACTCTCCTTGCCTGCTCCGGCACCGTGCGCGAGCAAAAAGCGTGCTTGTTTMGAGGTACCGAATCTCTGAAGGTCAAAGTCCATGGGAAGTCCTTTCAGTAAGCAATAGAACGCATGGCTAGGTTTAAGCTGCTGGTTTTGAGTGGTTTTTTTAGCACTTTTGGTCCTATTACAAACCAAAGTTAAGCCGTTTCAGTGCAAACCTAGCCTTCCAACAGATCGTTTCCAGTGTTATTACATACATAGTGAGGAATAAGGAGCAGGCTTTCGTGCCTTTAAATTTGAGACCTAAGAGCTTTAGGTTGATCATTATACGGATGGCTATGGTACTCGGCATGCTAGCGGTGGCAGCGTGCGATAACGGCCGTGCTATTCCTGTGACCTCAACTGTTATTGTAGGCACCAAGGCAATTTTCATTCGAGACCGCGAGACCTATACATTTGAAGTTACGGATGTTTCGGAAAAGTTTGTGACTACGGAGGTAAGTAACCTAGACGGTGACCTCATAAGCCGCGAGACATTTTATCGAGGGCTTTATCAGACCAGTCAATTTGGATTGGGCAGGCGGCAGTGGGAGCTTGAGTTTGACGAAAACCAGTTAGAATCGTTATTCCCGCTCAAGCAAGGCAACAAAACCAGCATYGCTGGCACGCTCAATATTATTGATACAGGTGAAGCGTACGAATACGTGACAAGTTTCTCAGTACTCGGTGAAAAAACCGTCGATCTCGCTGATGGCCTACACAAGGTAATGGTGATTGAGATAGAGAGCGTCTATCTGTTTCCTAACAAGACTATTTCTCGAAGAGAAGTGATGTACTACGATCCGAAAATGTCGATGATTTTGAAAAAAATCACGTGGGCAGACCACAAAAAACATTACTGGCGCGTAAAATCCGTTGAAATTCCGGGCGGGCCAGCACAAGTAACACCAACACGCCAGCGTCGTTCAGGTACGGTGATGATCTAAGGCCTAGTGGCTGCTTCTCTTGGGGATTAAGCGCTATAGAGCGCGCCTTCTTTTTCTTCAAACGCTACGGGACGCAGATAGTCCCCTTTGCAAGGGCCTAATATGCATCGGCCTTCTTCCAGCGTGAACTGTGCGCCGTGGGTACGACAGATCAGGTAACTGCCGTCGATGGTCAGAAATTTTTCACCAAATAAATTGAGCGGCGTGCCAGCATGGGGGCAGCTGTTTTCATAAATGAAGGCTTTATCACCGCGGATTTGTACCAGCAAGCTGATCCGCCTATCGCCGTCGTGAAACAGCACAGACTTTCCGCCGTGATCGGCGATTTCATGTAGCTCAACGAGCAAAGTGCCCTTAGGTGGCCCGCCAGGCAAGTCGGCGAGATGCAGGGTTGTTGGTTTTTTTTTCATAAAAGTAAGGTCGCGCGGTCCGCGCAATTATTCCGGTATCCAGTCACCCACTGCAGCGTTCCAGTGGCGAATATCGGCCTGTTCAGTCAGGCCCGCTGTCATGTAGGGATCATTATTTACAAAAAGCTGCACYGCCGCTTCRCTGGCCGCGTCKATYAYAATCATGCTGCCAATSGGTTTAGGGTYRTCGCCSGSCGACATCATSGGCCCWGCAAGCTTGATRCGGTCACCAGCRTCCGCAAGATAGCCAAKGTGTGCATCACGTGTGGCMASGCGRATGGGCAGGCYAYCTTYTTTATCGCGGGTCATAATTACAAAYAACATGGCGTGCTCCTMGGRTGTTAAARCTGMSCGYANAGNCGGCAGCTGGYATTCGTATTTTACCTRTCTTCACTGGTGAAGGGGCGGCTTAGTATAGCGTCGGTCGCGGTGCGAACATCGGCACCATCATAAAGTATCGCATATACGGCGGCGGTTATGGGCATACTCAGGTTTTTCTCCTGCGCAATTTTGTGCACGATTTCCACAGTATGCGCGCCTTCAGCCACGGAATTTCGTTCTGCCATGATATCAGCGAATGATTGGCCTTCACCGATCGCCATGCCAAGCGACATATTGCGGGACTGAGTGCTGGAGCAGGTCAATATCAAATCGCCCAGCCCCGAAAGGCCCATCAATGTCCGGTTTTCAGCGCCGTAAAGCGCTCCAAAACGGCTAATTTCTGCAAGGCCGCGAGTGATAAGAGCGGCTCGGGCGTTTTCACCAATGCCAAGCCCCGCAACGATGCCAGTGGCGATTGCGAGCACATTTTTGATCGCACCGCCGATTTGGGCGCCAATAACATCGCTGTTGTAATAGAGACGGAAATTGGATTGCCCGAGTGCCTCGATCAAGGCATCGCCAACCGATTTATCTTGTGCGGCAAGCGTCAGTGCACACGGTAGCCCCCGCGCGACCTCTGCCGCAAAAGTGGGGCCGGATAGGACTGCAACAGGATTGTTGGGCGTGGTCTCTGCCAATACCTCACTTAGAAGCATGCCGGTTGAGACTTCAACGCCCTTCGAGCAAATTACCAGCGGCACGCCCGCAGGCAAATCAGCGGCCAGTATTTTCGCCGTAGCCCGAAGGTGCTGCGCAGGGCTGACGATAAGGATGGCGTCACAGGATGCAAGATCGGCTAAGTTGGCAGTTGCGCGCAGTTTTTTGTCAAGTTTGACGCCTTTTAGAAACACGCTGTTCTCGTGGGTTTGGTTGATCGCGGTGACCACTTCTTCTTCACGTGCCCAGATCAGCGCGTCTCGGCCAGCGGCTACGGCTGTGGCCGCAAGGGCCGTGCCCCATGCACCAGCGCCAAGGATCCCAATTTTCTGCACTCAGTCTCTCCTYAATTGRTATGAGATTGCATTGATGTTACSTRYCRCACAAGCYYRCTTATGCTTTAGCGCCTTTTTTCCCTTTGCCYACCCGTGGTTCCGCGCTCGCGTCTAGCGGCCAACGCGCTCTGGGGGCGACGGTGTAATCGTCAATATTGGGGTCTGCGACAAAGCGTTCAAGCCCGGCCCACGCAATCATTGCGCCGTTATCTGTACACAGCGCCAGGGGCGGTGCGTGGAAACTGAAACCATGGGCCTTCGCGGTTTCTTTAAGTAAGCCGCGCAAATATTGGTTGGCTGCAACGCCGCCGGACACCACAAAAGGCAATTGCCCGGTACCGGCCTTTTCCCTGAACTTCGCCATCGCTCGCTCAACACGGCTCGAAAGGCATACSCCCACYGTATATTGAAAAGASGCGCAAATGTCGGCTCKGTCATCCGGGTAAAGCGCACCGCGCTCCTCGGCGCAGGCTTCGGCGGTTCTGCGCACGGCAGTCTTAAGCCCAGAGAAAGAAAAATCGCATCCTGGTCTGTTGAGCAAAGGTCTTGGAAGCTTGAAGCGACTTGCGTCCCCTTTAAGAGCTTCTTGTTCAACGGCAGGTCCCCCCGGGTAACTTAGCCCTAACAGCTTAGCAGTTTTATCAAAGGCTTCGCCGACCGCGTCGTCAATGGTGGTGCCTAGTCGTTCGTATTGTCCCACACCGAATACAGCCAGCAATTGGCAGTGACCGCCTGATACCAACAATAGGAGAAAAGGAAATTCAATATCCTCACAGAGCCGCGCCGTTAAGGCATGGCCTTCTAAATGATTTACCGCGACAAAGGGCTTTCCGGCAGCGCGCGCCGCTGCCTTTGCTGTCATAACGCCGACCATCAGACCGCCCACCAGACCGGGGCCGCTGGTGGCTGCCACAGCGTCCATATCTGATATGCCCATTTCAGCTTCTTGCAAAACCGTTGCTATCAGGTGATCGAGGTTATTGATGTGCTGACGCGCCGCAATTTCAGGTACGACACCGCCGTATTCGCTGTGATCGTCGATTTGTGACAAGACTTTATGGGCAATTATCTGTTTATCGGCACTGACGATGGCCACGGCCGTTTCGTCACAACTTGTCTCAATCCCAAGGACATAAGGGCGCTTGGCGCTTTTTCGCTTGATGTCCGAAGGGCTAGCCATGTTTTTTNCCGTCTTTATGCTTGGGGCACTGGGTTTATGAATATATAAACCTTTAGGACCGTAAGCCTCAATGGGGCAATCATAACATCAGGCCATAACATCCGGAGCGTATAGCTTGCAACAAACGATAAAAATTGGCACCCGCGGAAGCCCTCTTGCCCTGGCGCAGGCCCACGATGTGAAAGCCAAATTGATCGAGGCGCACAGTGATCTTTCAAGCGCCGACATCACTATTGTAGTAATTAAAACCACGGGTGATGTTATTTTGGATCGGCCGTTGATGACAGCGGGCGGCAAAGGTCTGTTCACCAAAGAAATTGAAGAAGCGTTGTTGGCGGGCGATATCGACTGTGCGGTACATAGTTCGAAGGATATGCCAACGACTTTGCCGGACGGCCTACATCTCGATATTTTCTTACAGCGTGAAGATCCGCGGGATGCCTTTATTAGTAAGAAGTTCTCGCATTTTATGGATATGCCAAAGGGCGCTGTGCTTGGCACTGCCTCGCTTCGGCGCCGGGCGCAGGCCTTGCGATTAAGGCCGGACTTAAAGGTAGTGAATTTTCGGGGCAATGTTCAAAGCCGTTTGCGTAAACTAAGCGAGGGTGAGGCCGATGCAACGTTCTTAGCTCTTGCTGGTTTGAACCGCATGGACATGGCAGCAAACGCCACCGAAAAACTGCCGTTTGAGCAGTTTTTACCCGCCCCGGCACAGGGCGCAGTTACTGTTGAAACTCGCGACGGTGATGCCGTCATAAGTGGGCTCCTTAAACCGCTGCACTGCAGGTATACCGAATTGGAAGTTACGGCGGAACGCGCTTTGCTTGCGGCGCTTGATGGGTCTTGCAGAACGCCGATCGCGGCGCACGCTAAAGTGCATGACGGCAAGATTACGATGGATGCTCAGCTGCTGTCGTTGGACGGTACGCAGGTTTTTGAGGATAACGGCACGTGTGATGCCACCTTGAAGGCCGCGCGCGAGATGGGCTTTGTGGTTGGCTGTAAAGTTAAAGAAGCGGCTGGAGCAGCCTTTTTCGAGAAGTTGATTGCCGATATAGAGGCGCACATTCTATGAAGACGCTTCTTGTTACGCGGCCAAGTTTGGAAGCCAAACCAACGGGCGACGCTCTTGAGTTGAAGGGCCACCGCGCGGTTTATGCGCCTATGTTGCTTATAAGTCAGGTGTCCTTCGAAATCCCGGATTTAGAACGTAGTTTGATCGTAACAAGTAAAAACAGCGTGCGTTTTGGGTTGGCAAATTTGATAAAAAAGGATCGGCCGGTCTTTGCTGTGGGCGAACAAACCGCTGCTGCCGCACGGGACCTGGGTTTTACCAATATCACGGTAGGGCCTGGTACCGCCCGTAAGTTGCTGCCGATCTTGAAAGAGTGCGGAATTGCTCAGAAGCGTACCTACGCTCATCTGTGCGGCAATGAAGTGGCGTATGATATTTGCGATGCGTTAAAGCAGTGCGATATTGATGCCATCAATACTGTCACTTACCAAACGACACCCAACAATCACTTTTCCCCGAGCCTAGTCGAAGCATTTGAACTGGGTGAAATTGATGGCGCCCTCTTTTATTCCGCGCGAACGGCCACCATATTTGAAGAAACCATTGCAGGCCTTGGTAAGCATGATTGGCTAAGAAAGATCGATGCTTACTGTCTTTCGCGGCGCACCGCTGATCAATTGATAGGCCCGTGGCGGACTGTGAAAATCGCATCGCAGCCAACTGAACAGGCCGTATTTAGCTTGTTTGACTAGAAAACAGAGGAAGAAAATTTGAGCGTGGGCATCGATAAAACCTCTGATTCTGACCATCACAGCACGGCAGGCGAAACCATCATTGATGCCGAAGTTGTTCACGAAGAMCCYCCTACGGGCGCTGCGGGGTCAAATAAGGCGAGAATGAATTCGGATGACACGATGAAAACCATTCCAGCACCAGAATCTAAACCCAACAGTAAAGCAGGATGGGTTGCTGCTGGCCTTTTGGGTGTTTTTATAGGCGGCGTGTTCGCAGCGCCGTATTTTCAATCTGGTTTGGCCTATGTGGGTATCAAGCCGGTCACGCCATCTGCTATCGCTCCAGCGCAGGAGATCGATCTGTCACCGTTGCAAACTAGCATATCTGACATGAAAGCTCTTTTGGATCGGCATCAGGCTATATTGGCGCAGCAAGCCTCCCGCGATGCTGTGCAAAATGAAACCATGGCCCAGATTAGGGCTGACATAGCCCTGCTTGCCAGCTCAGAACCGGGCGCGGCCCTGTCAGCTAACACACCTGCTGAATTTGCAGCTTTGAAAGCTGAAATGGTGCGTTTGACAGATGATCTGGCCCGTATTTCTGCACTGAATGCTGAAGCAGACCCTGCAGTTTCGCAGCTGACGGGTGCGTTGGCGTTGGCCCGCGCTGAAGGCGCTCAACTGCGCGCCCGGCTGAACGCTCTAGAGACATCACTGCAAGGTATCCAGGCTGGCGCTTTGGAAGCTACTCCGCGCGGCCGTTTGGTGCTGCTATTATCGCGGATGAAAGACCGTGCTTTTGAGGGTTTATCTTTTGCTGCGGATTTAGAAGGGCTGCGAGTGGATCTTGCGGAACTCCCAGCGCTTGACCAACAGTTGATGGGTGCTGAGATTGCGGTGTTGAGCGCCTCAGGCACAGGTATTCGCACCTATGCATCGCTGGTTCGGGATTACGATGCTGCCGTTGCGGCTGCGCTGCGTGAAGGGGAAAAAGAAAGCGGTACTTTCTTTACGCGTATGTTTACCTCCCGCCGTACTGATGCGGGCGCGACCGGCAATGACGCGATTTTCCTAAAAGCCGAGCGCCGGTTGTCTGCCCGCGATATGGCAGGCGCTGTGCTCGCGCTTTCTGAACTTGAGGGCGCTACCGCAGAAACCATTTCCCCGTGGCGCAAAGACGCGGAAGCCTATGTCGCGGTGGACAGGGCATTTGATAGATTGATAAAGGCTGCGGCCAATGCGGGGCCTCCGCGTGCCGCGCCTTCTGCTGTTTCTCCGCCTGTTGAACAACCAGCCAATGCTGGGGACGCACCGTGACAAAAGTTGTTCTTTGGTTCGTCGCCTTTTTAGCGGTGGCTATCAGCGCAGTTTGGTTTGCGGACAACCCTGGTGAGGTGACCATCAATTTTCTCGGTGCCCGCTATTACACCAGTTTTGCACAGTTGGTTTTGCTCGCCGCCATGCTTGTAACCCTCGCGATTACAACAGTGTGGCTAATAGGCTGGATCAGGCGGGATGCGCCGATTTTCGGGACCAATCAAGTAATCAAGCGGCAGGCCCGCGGCATCAAAATGCTCAACCAATCGCTTGTGGCTTTGTCTGCGGGTGACCATAAGCTCGCGGGACGGCTTATCGGGCAGGCAGAAGCGCTGTTGCCGCCGCAGCCGATGGTACATTTGATCGCCGCTGAGGCTGCGCAGCGCGGCGGAGACCATGCCGCCGCAAAAAAACGCTATGCGCAGCTTGAAGAAACTGCGGACGGTAGGCTGCTTGGTTTGCGCGGCTTGCTATCAGAAGCGAAACGTACTGGACGCGAAAGCGAAGCGCTTCGGCTTGCGCGGCTGGCCTTTGAAGAAAACCGCAAAAGCCCGTGGGTGCTGAAAACCCTATTTGCGCTGGAAGTAGCAGCGGGGAATTGGGTTGAAGCGGACGCGGCGCTTACAAAAGTGTTGCGTGAAGATTTGATCGAAAGCGACCTGGCCGAGCAACATAAAGGTGCGCTCGCCTACGCCGAGGCCTCGGAAGCAGTCCTTAAAGGCGATAGGGCCGCCGCGCGAAAGGGCTTCAAAAAAACCCTGTCGCTGCGCGGTAATTTTGTGCCGGCAACAGTGGCGCTCGCCAAACTTGAGCTGTCTGACGGCAACCGCAAAAAAGCGGAGAAGCTAGTGAAGGAGGCTTGGTCGAATGACCCGCACCCTGGCCTTGCCCGCATATTTAAAGAACTTGATATAGCTGAGTCGAAAAAGGACTGGCTTAAACGTACGCGAGACCTGGTTGAGACGCGGCCTGATCACCCTGAATCGCTGCTGCTGTTAACGGATGCCTTGATGGATGCAGGGGAATATGAAGCCGCGAAGCCTGTTCTTGATAAGCTGACCAAACAATCTCCCAGCCGCACTGCGTGGCAGTTCCGTTTGGCGCTTGCCCATGTTCTCGGTGAAGACCCTGACCCAATTGAGGCTGCACTAAGCCACGCCGAAGATACGGCCATGTGGCAATGCGTTGATTGTGGCCATAGGCCAAAAGGCTGGTCACCGCTTTGCACCAGCTGCAGCGCGTTTGATACGACGGCATGGTCAAATAAGGTTGATCTGCAAGGGCCTGTGAAAAAGTTCGATGCTGACAATACCATTGCGCTTATCGCTGATACTGCCTAGGTTTTCATTTCTTATACCACCACAGTGCCGCTTTAGCTCAGCTGGTAGAGCACGTCATTCGTAATGACGGGGCCACAGGTTCAAGTCCTGTAAGCGGCACCACTCTACAGCCGTTGGCTCATAAAGGTTTTTGGTCATTTCGGCGCTTCCTGATGTGTTGAGTTTTTTGATGGTTTCGCAAACTGGGTTGAAAAACTGACCATTTTGCTCAAACAATTTGCTTCTTCTTGCAAGTGTTCCGGGCTGAATTTCTGATAAATGCGGCGCACTATTTCGGGGCTGGTTTCGGTCAGTGCTGAGATGCGTTCCGGCGAGAAACCATTCTGCGCCAGCCATGATATGGCCGTGTGCTTGAGTGTATGCGCTGTCACGTCTGTGAACCCGACTTTCAGTGCTGCCCGCTTGAAGCTCCTTTTTATGTCTTGCAAAGGCTTGCCGTTGTATTCGATCACATGATCTGTCTCGGCGAATTCCTTGGCGTTTTTTAGTAGCCGCACAGTCTCTTCCGTGATCGGTGATCGTGGCCGACGTTTGTTGGTTATGGCCTTGCCCGGCTCGTTGAAATCCAGCCTGCGATTGATGCTGTTAATGTAGATATGAGCGAAATGCATGATGATGTGATTGAAG
>JAESRJ010000184.1 GCA_016764715.1 Kordiimonadaceae bacterium
GCTTCTCCCGCCGAAAAGGTCCTGCTGCTAGATAAAACATAGAGCGGGATCAGTGCTATTGTCTCGCTGAGCGCTTTTGGCTTTGTGACATTTTTGGTGATAATGTCCGTTCCGCCCTCTCCCCTGCGTACGGAAGACGTGAGATGGGTTGGTTTGTCATACATATAGTTGACAATCTGGTCGACAACGCTGCCGTCGCCGCCACTTCCAAGGCGCACATCGATGATCAAGGCGCGGGTGGTAGAAAGTTTGCTCATGGCCAATTCCAATTCTTTGGCCAGACAGGGGGGGTCAGAAAAGGCGGTCATGGTCATCAGGCCGATATTACCCTCTAGGATACGCGCTTCAAAACCGGGATCGCATATCTGGTTGTTCGCTCCATTCACAGTGTGAGAGGGCTGCCTATCGCCGTAGCGTGTGACTTGGTAATCCAATTCTTCGGGAGCGTGCACATAGAGGTGTTTATCTCTTGCGACTTGTGACAAGCCCCAGGACAAATAGCTGGCGATACCACCGTCCAGTTTTGCTATCACCCGCGGATCAAGGGCATCAACCCAGGCCGCATATTTTTTGCTTGCAGATTGATCAATATATTGGCGTATGACTATGTCTTTTAAGCCCTTGAGCAGCGTCACTGTAGCTTCCGAGTTTAAAGTCGACGTTTGCGCTTGTTTAGGACCGCTGTTCCGCAGGCTGATGCCAACCAAATTGCAAACTCCGGCGCCGTCGGTGATAAATCGGGCCTCCACAAAGCTCCCATTCTGCACTTGCGCGGCATAAAAGCTTGTATCCTGGGTGGTGAATAAAGGTCGGATCGGTCTCACGCCGCCAGTGATGCTGTAGACGTGATCAAGTATTTGATAATGCCAGCCGCCATCATCGGGACAGCTAAATTTGTCTTTGAAAAGGCGCTCAAAAGCCTCACGCGTGGGGGCCTGCAGGGTCTCTAGTGCGTTCTTGACAGCCATAGGTGTCGCTTGGTCGAGACGCTCGTCCGCGGTTGAAGGGACGGCCAAGGCCATGAGAAGGGTTAGAAAAAATATGACGCTTGCTGTTGATCCATTTTTAAGAATAGATGAGACCCATACTAGACAGTTCGAAAATTCAGGAATTGAGCATTGCCGCCGAACCAGGAAAATTCGATAGTAACGAACGATGAAATTTTGATCGGAGAGGTGCAAATTTCCTTCGCCAAAAGCCAGATTATATCTGGCGGTGAGGAAACTTCTGTACAGATTAAAAGCATGCAAATTTTTCATTGTTTGGTCTCGTTCTATCCTAAGCCTTGTCCACGTCAGTATTTCATCGATACCATCTGGGACGGAAATGAATATGTGGGGGCCAAAGCGTTGACAGACGGCATTTACCGCCTGCGCAAGGCAGGACTGTCTGACGCCATCAAAACAATATCGAAATCAGGATATGTCTTAAACTGGGCACCCCTGCCTCAAGAGCTAGAAGCCGTGAACGCTCAAAGCAAGCACCCGGCGGGGGAAACGAGAAATAAACGATATATCTGGACGTTCGTCGTGTTAACGGCACTGCTTGGCCTGGCGGCGCTGCTGTTTACTGTCATAGATTTTATCGATATTTTGAAACTTTTTGGTGACTTGCATCCCATTGAAGAATAGGCCTGCCGTTATGATGTCGCCCTGCAACTGCCCCAGATAGGAAAGTTTCTACTTATCGTTCCGACGACCTTATTCCAGGTGGCCGCCTGCATATACCAACGACCCCGTTATTATCCGCCTGAAATATACGTAGGCGGGCGGCACTTTTTTGACGGTTTTTCTGATACCGTGCAGAAAGTGGTTTTCCAGTACGACCTAACTTTTGAGTGTCAAGTCAGGGACAAATTTCAATTAACGCTCTCTTGGAAATACATACTAACACCATCGTCAACATGATGCTTCAGGCGTTCTAAGGATGGCTTGTCATTATATACCGAAACTGAAAGCTGTTCGGCCTTTATCTCAATACCTTCTTCGGGACCATCTAGCGGACTTGTATAAAAAGCCGATATGCTCCAGCCGTCGGCTAGAAAGACATCGATACAGGAGGACATTGCATCATTTCCAAAATATACGAGCTTCATAAGTTTTCAACTTCTTGTTACTTCACAGGCCGTATCTTTGGTAAGGCCCGTAGTAGGCACCTGCTCATGGGACTCTTTCTATTTTCCCAATGACTTTTGCCTTAATGGTTCATAGTGCGTTCTTCCGCCGAGAGCAATGTGGGGTCCCCCCATCACAATTCATCTGGTTGATAGGCCGTAATTCGCGCCCGGCGATTACCTCCTTTTTAAGTCTGATGAAGTTGACAAGATAACTTTTGATTTCCCGTAGCCTGTTGTAGTTAGTCCGACCTCTAGGGTTTGGTGCGCTGAGTTTTTCTATGTACCAGTAACTTTCTGAACTCTCACAAACATTAGTCCTATTCGTTGACTACTCCTAGCCAACTGACGCAGAACCAGCGGAGTATTATGGCTTTTATCTCTATTAAAAACGGACATGACAATTCTATAGGCACTTGATACTGTCTGCCGAAAGGCTCATCGAAGGCCAAATGTTTTAGGAGGGCAGCAATGCGCGTGTACAGAATGTTAAAAAACTATAGCCGGATTTCAAGCGTTCTCGTTTGCTTTATATTCTCGCTGACAGCAGTGACTGCCCCGTCTTTAGCGCACAACACTTTCCTGCTTCCGGTCAAACATAAATGGAGCATAGGCCAAAGCGTTGATGTTAAATTATCAAGTGCTCTGAGTTTCCCAGACCTCACCTGGGGCCCAAAAAAAGACCGTATTTCCTCGACATTCATTCGGATAGGCAACCAACCTGTTGACGAATTTTCGCTCACAGAAGGCAAAGCCTTTCTGACTTTGGACTTTAAAGCCGAGCGTTCTGGTTTTGGTGTAGTAGCGATGAGCACAAAGCCGCGTTTTGGAGATATTGCACCTGAAAAGGCCATGGAATATTTTGGTGAAATTGGTGCCGAGCAATCAGTCCGACGTGCCTTTTTAGCGTTGCCCGGAAAGCCGCCCCTCCATAGAAGCTATGCAAAGCATTCCAAAACTTTTATTTGTGTCGAAGACTGTGAAGTAGGTAACACCATGAAGTCGAGCCCCGTCGGGCAAGCGCTTGAGTTTGTTTCAGTCGGCGACAGCGCCAATGTCTTCCAGCTCTTGCGTGGAGGTAAACCTCTTGCCGACCACAAGGTGAAAGTATCCACATCATCMAWWKWTKWTCAGNRAAMWMRYGRYKACTAAAACTGGTGAACTGACGCTCGGTGGGGAGCATTCTGGCGTTATAATGTTGTTGGCAGTTGTAATCACCCTACCTGATCAGGCGGACGGCGTATATCACAGCGATTATGCCTCTCTTGTACTTGAGATTGCGCAGGCTCCATAATGGCCGCTGAAAATCCGTGAACTATTAAAGGGCAAATATACCATCTGGTAGGTCAATGCCGGCGATTGCTCTGATTGACAGTGAAGAGGCCACTGGTCAAAGCGAGCCATTTGATATCTTAAAACCAGTTGCCGGTGGCTCTGTATTTGAACGCAAGCGCTGGCCAATTTTGTAAGCGCAAGGCCCAATAGGAAACTGCTTAATTTAGGGCATCTAGCAGCATATAGCTAATGGTGACACGGAGATTTCCGCTAGTGCCAGCCGACTATGTTGGCCACCATTTCGCAATGATAGATCCAGCTATTTTTGATAAAGGAAGCTCAACCTCAACTGCGCCGATCTCTTTTGCCACACGAGGCATTCCATACACAACGCAGCTATCTTCACTCTGCCCGATAGTCGTCGCGCCGTGTTGGCGGAGCGCTAACATCCCGTTGGCGCCATCCTTACCCATCCCAGTCAGTAGTACAGCAAGTATATTCCCAGAGACCTCCTCTGCGGCAGATATGAATGCCGCGTCAACACTAGGTTTGTGGCCCGAAATCTTGCCGTCATCCCAATGCTGCAACTTGTACCCGTTTCTGATCTTACCTATGCGCAAGTTATTGCCTCCATAGGCCAGATATATGGTGCTTGGTTCCACAACCATACCATTTTTTGTTTCCTGTACTGGCAATTGGCAGACCGAGTCCAGACTGCCGGCGAAAGATGCCGTGTAAGCGGCCGGCATGTGCTGCACAACGATGATTGGGGGCTTCCCTCGGGCAGTTGGGGCAAAAGCTCCTTGAGCGCGAAGACGCCACCTGCCTAATCCCCAAGCGCGTATATCCTAATCTATCATAAGAAAAGCGGCCTAAAACTCGTAAATTGGTTAGGAAAGGACTTGAGACATCGGAAAAAGCCCTGAATTAAGAGTTTGTTCACTGGCAGTAGATAACTCTATGATTCCAAGAGAAGCCAAATAGTAGGTTATATGCGAGCATCGGCCCTCAAACTGTTCCTGTACTGCTGTTTTGTCGTCGGCACACCATTCTACTGCGCAGAGGCAAGCGATGAGCAAGATCTTGCGGCACTCGAACTGGAGGCGTTGTTGCGGGAAAAAATCATTCCCAGCAATGTACTTGGCACCCACACCCATATGAAGGGTGAATGGATGATCGGGTACCAATATAGCTTCATGGATATGAAGCAACTGGCGGATGGCACCCAGAAGCTTTCACCCGCTGATGTGCTTGCGGATTTCAATGTAACACCAACCGCGATGCAGATGCAGATGCATATGTTCCATGTCATGTATGCGCCGAGCGATGATCTAACTCTGTTTGCCATGGCGGGCTATCAGATGAAATCGATGGACCATCTCGCCTTCACGGGGGCAGAGTTTACCACCCGCTCCAATGGGTTTAGCGACGTTAAGATTAGAGGCCTCTATCACCTGTACCGCAAGCGTTTTGATGCGCACCGGGTCATCTTCAAGGCGGCGATCAGCTTGCCAACGGGCTCAATCACAAAGCAAGATTTTCTGGCCAACGCAGCGATGGGCCTGCGTCAACTACCCTACCCAATGCAGATTGGCTCGGGCACCTATGATCTGATCCCCGGCCTTAAATATGTTGGTACGGGCGACAAAAACGCCTGGGGTGCAGACTTGGATTTAACCCTCCGGCTCGGCAAAAACAAAAATGACTATGCGCTTGGCAATATCTTCGAGGCTAATATCTGGTACCGACATCAGCTCAATCCTTGGCTCGCACCCTTCCTGCAGCTCAAGTACACGGCAGTTGGTAACGTCAATGGCGCAGACACAAGCCTGATGCCAGTCGCAGTACCCACCAACGACCCTGCACGATACGGCTATCGACGCCTAAACCTACAAGTAGGCATGAATATCTTTCTACAAGGCGCACTCGAAGGTAATAAGATAGCACTTGAGGCTTCCCAGCCACTGTATCAGTCGGTCAATGGCCCACAGCTCAGGGCGCAGTGGCTATTCAGAGGCGGCTGGCAATGGGCATTCTAAGATACGCTGCCAAGTCCTGTCACCCGTTAGCCGCAGGCTTGCAGGCAGCGATATTATCCTCGATTCTGATGGCCTCTGCGATGGCAGATAGTAGCAACAGACCTCAAAAAGAAACTGAATTGAAGGCTTTGATTTTGTTCCAAATCCCAATGCTGGTTACCTGGGACATAAAGATCGCTCGACGGGCGAAGGAATTTCGTTTCTGTATTCTGCAGGACCCGCATTTGGCCGCCATTCTCGCGAAACAGGTCGCGGGGGAACGGCATCAAGGGCGTAGAATGACCGTCTCACTCTATGAAGAATTAACGCTGGATAAGGAGTGCCGTATTTTTTATGTCGCGCACGACAGCGCCTTTTTTGAGAATGACGTTGACCGGGTGTCAGCGCTTTTTGATCAAATGAACGATCAGGGCACCCTGATTGTAGGCAGCGCGGCGGATTTATTGGAAAAAGGCGGGCACATTAATCTACAGACCTACCGGAATAGAATAAGGCTTTCTGTTAATCGGGCAGCCACAAAAAACAGGCATTTCAAAATGAGTCTGCGGCTCGAAAGAATTGGGGCTTTACGCAATTGAGGCGGCAAGCTATTTGTGTGCCTGAAACTCAGCGGGGCATACAGTGTTGGTAATGAAAAATAGCTAGCGTTTCCGGTCGTGCGGTCGGTCGTTTCACCCCTTGCCAAAAAAATGGTCTGCAAGCTCCACCCAGTACCTTCATTGTATGGGTAATAAGCACCTACATCGCTTTGTATGGCTTAACAACCGGTCTTTATAATCAGGAAAGAGAGGCTTAAGAGGCCCGTGTGGATTTTCTGCTCGCCAATACTACACCCGATACCAAACAATATCTTATGGACAATTTATCTGAATACCAAAATACATTGTTACCAGTCCGACCTCACTTTATTTCTTTGAACAAATAGTAGGGAATTTATAACTGCAATAACATCACCTATACGCAGTTTAATGGATTTTGAAAGAGATGATCAAATACCAAATAAAGTAGGAAAAATTGTCGTCCTGATGAAAAGAAACTTGGGCAGCTTGAGCATCAAGAATTTGAAATTAAAAAAGTTGAGTTTAACAAGGGCTATATTTTCTCTAAGTAAATTAGATAGAGTTTCTTTCGAAGCGTCCAACATTGGAGGAGCAAGGATTAATGAAACACTCATGTCTAATGTCAGTTTCAAAGATGTTAATTTCGCAGAAAATGTACATTTTTCTAACTCAGTTCTCGACACAGTGCATATCACTTTTAGAGATGATGATTATGACAGACCCGGCGGGCCAAGATATCGGACCATTCTAGATCAAACAGTAATTCTCAATTCAATTATTGATTTGAAAGAAGTCAGTGAGACTGAAGAAGGCTTAAGACCTCCGATCAAATCAGCATTGGTAAACACCATTATTCGTTCATACGATGCCAATATGCTTTTTGGACATCTATGTATATCCCGTGAGCAATTCTTAATGCTCAAAAAAATACCTGAAGACGAATATGCTCCGAAGTGTGAAAACTTCCAAATTTTCTTCGTCTTTGATTCTTCAGAAATAAATGTCAACTCAAGAAGAACACTTAAGTTGGCCAGCGAAGTTATAATGGCTCGAGATCAATGCGACGTAACTGTAGAGGGTTATACTTGGTCAGTACAAACGCGTGAGTACAGCCTTTTCCTAAGTGATAGAATGGCTACTGAGGCAAAAAAGCACCTTGTTAGGCTCGGCGTCCCATCAGGTAAATTGAAGATAATTTCCTATGGTAAAGAACGTCCAAAATATAAACGTGATTATTTAAATAGACGAGTTGTTGTCAATCTAGACAACTGCTCTGCAGTCCGCGACAAAAGCTTTGACGTTCCTTGTGAATAACAAAGCAGCATGCCTCAGCACGGTCAGCAGCAGCAGCCCGAGCGCTTACTGCGTCGGCCATCATTAGTCGTGATCCCCNGTAGAACGTCGATACATTGTTGACACATGACGTCCCCTAAGGTATACACAATGTAGATACAAATGGAGAATGTCATGAAAGCAGTAGTAAAGAAATGGGGCAATAGTGCAGCGGTTAGAATTCCATCTGCTATAATGGAAGCCGCGCACCTGGTCTTAGACCAAGAGCTCGATGTTCGTGAAGAAAATGGCGTAGTTGTGTTAGAGCCGGTTTCAACCATTGAGGTGTCATTGGCGGATCTGGTAGCTGGTATCACAGCTGAAAATACGCATGGCGAAGTCGAGTTTGGAATTGCCGTAGGCAAAGAAACTGACCTATGAATAACGGCTATACACCTGAAGCCGGCGATATTATCTGGTTGGAGTTTTCCCCGCAGGCAGGGCATGAACAAGCCGGTCACCGCCCTGCCCTCGTACTTTCGCCTTCAATCTACAATGCCAAAAGCGGCATGATGGTTTGCTGTCCCTTGACCACAAAAATTAAAGGGTATCCATTTGAAGTTCTATGTGGCGAAAATGGAGCGGTTTTATCAGATCAAGTTAAAAGCCTCGATTGGCGAGCCCGCAATGCCACCAAAAAGGGTCACGCTAGGCCGACAGTAATGGCGAAAGTGAAAGCCAACATTAAGGCGCTTTTGGCACTCAAATAGAAACTACAATTGAGGGCCGTCTGGTCTAGGTAGCCATGAGAAAGTTGACATTCTCTGGCACTACTACCTTAATTGAAGGAAAAAACGAGCCGGGGGACATCATGCGTATCATACTCATCGCCATTGTCAGCTTATTGCTGGCCTCAACTCAGGCATCCGCTTGGGGGAAAAAGAATCATAACCTAACCTGCAAAATTGCCTACATGGTCATGCACCCTGAAACCAAAGCCAATGTTGACGCACTCATTGAAGGCAATGACTGGGGCGTAAAGTCTTTTGAAGAGGCCTGTGTGTGGGCAGATGACATCCGTTCTTTGATGCGCAGAGATCGTAGCAAGCTCAACACTGAAATGCAGAAACGCTACGATATCGGCAAAGAACGCGGTTACGATAAAACCAGCTCAATGCACTATGTGAACCCCAAGACTGACCATAACCCGGTAAATCCAATCTACTGCGAAGGCCCGTGCGTTATCAACGCCGTTGAAAACTCATTCAAACGACTGGCTAGTAATAGCAGCCGCGCGGAAAGGCAGGACGCCCTATTCTTCCTTGCTCATTTCATCGGAGATTTGCATCAGCCGCTGCATGTTAGCTTTGGTCACGATCGCGGCGGTRACCGGACATATGTCGATTGGTTCCTGGAAGATCAGCAAGCCGCAGATTTGAACGWTTTCCTCGCTGAAATAGAAGCAGGAAAACGTCCATCCAAGAGGGCGCCATACTGCGCCAGCCTGCACGCTATTATGGACACTTGCCTGCTCGAACAAGGAACCCTAGGTACAGCATACAGTATTGCTGACAATCAAGAACTCGGTGAGCTCACCATAGCGGTGGAGCTAGGTTACTCCAAAAATTCAATCACACTTCCACCGCTCGGCGTTCTTTGGCAAAAAGGCACGATCAGGGGGTCGGAAAGCGGCCTCAAGAATATTCAGCCAATCCCTTTCAATGAAAACTACGCAGAGAAAATACAAGAATGGGCCAAAAAGAGTTTCGAGTTCACGCTTTTAGAAAGCGTTGGATACTGTAACAAGGTCGACGGCGCTTGTACCGCCGTTCCTGCACGCTTGAGCAAAGATGCCGCGGAACGCGAGCAAAGGAAGCTGAAGTACTACCAGGACCACGCAGCGCGCTTAGCTGCGCGAATACTGTACGCAGGCATCCATATGGCAGGCTTTATTGAGCAGGCTATGGGGCAGAATTGATCCTGATNAAAAAATCACATTAATGGACCAATAATMAGGCGGTTGATAATAGTATTACTGCCTAAATAATTTTGGAACGGTATCTTGTAATGCACGAAATAAAATGCCCTCACTGCAGCCAAGCCTTCAAAATTGATGAGGCAGGATATGCGGCAATCTTAAAACAGGTACGTGACAGTGATTTTGAGAAACAAATACACGAGCGCCTTGAACTAGCTGAACAGGATAAACGGAAAGCKGTTGAACTTGCGGAAATAAAGACCGCCAAAAAGGAGCAACARACTTCAGCYGCTAAAGAAGCKGAAATACAAAAGTTAAAGGCGAAGCTWGATAGTGTGGAATTGGCGCAGAAGCTAGCTGTGAAAGAAGCTGTCGACGATTTAAAAGAGAAACGGACTGCTCTTCTGAACGACCTCGAACAGGCAAAATTACTACAAGAAGCCGCGTCCAAAGCTGCGGATGAGAGGCTCGTGACTGAAATACATAAGACGGCAACAAGCAAAAACGCTGAAATTCAGGATCTAAAAGCCAAGCTTGACGCCACCGAAGTTTCAAACAAGCTATCAATTGCTGAGGCATTGAGTGTGGTTGAGAAGGAGCGTGACGATTTAAAGAGCGGGCTCAAGCAAGCGGAGCTAGAGAAGCAACTATCCGAGAAATCTCTCCAAGACAAGTATGAGACACAGATAAAGGATCGCGACGACGCAATCGAGCGCCTAAAGGACATGAAAGCTCGCTTGTCTACTAAAATGGTTGGCGAAACTCTAGAGCAACATTGTGAGACCGAGTTTAATCGCTTACGGGCTACAGCTTTCCCTCATGCGTATTTCGAGAAGGATAATGATGCGCGGCAAGGTAGTAAGGGCGACTATATCTTTAAAGACAAGGATGTGGACGGCAATGAAATTGTTTCAATCATGTTCGAAATGAAGAACGAGAGCGACACCACTGCGACTAAGAGCAAGAACGAGGATTTTCTCAAGGAACTTGATAAAGACCGTAAAGAAAAAGGGTGCGAGTATGCCATCCTGGTATCKCTKYTRGAGTCTGAYAGYGAGCTSTACAAYWCKGGMATYGTTGACGTATYYCACCGYTWYCMRAARATGTAYRTMRTYCGKCCKCAATTYTTTATTCCCATCATCAGCCTCCTGCGTAACGCGGCMATGAACTCGCTCAAATACAAAACAGAACTCGCATTAGTGAAGGCCCAGCATATTGACATAACCAACTTTGAATCGGACCTTGACGCGTTCAAAAACGCATTTGGAAAAAACTATGATCTRGCCTCTAGGCGTTTCAAAAYAGCGATCGASGAAATCGACAARTCAATTASCCAYTTAGAGAAAACTAAAGAGGCMTTGCTTGGTACTGATAGAAATCTCCGTCTCGCAAACGACAAAGCGCAGGACGTGACTATCAAAAAACTAACGCGCAGCAACCCTACGATGGCTAATAAATTTTCTGAACTCAACGATATTGATCCATCTGAGGGTGAATAACTAGGCGGCCTTTGGCCATTGCAATAGAGGACCCCGAATGCCAGGGATAGCCCAAGGGAAAAAGGACGCTACCGGTCTTCATTATTTTGAGGTGCAGCTGTGCCAACAAAATGCGACGGATGCGGACCAATTTGCTCAGGTCTATGCTTTGATAGACACCGGGACAAATGTCACTATTATATCGCTCGAAATTGCCGAGCAGTTAGGGATTGAGCTCACAGATAAAGCACTATCATTTTCCGGGGTTGGCACCGCTGATGTTGGAAGTGTTGGTACAGCCAATGTGTGTTTTATTCTACAAGATGAAAACACCGGCGATATAGTGAAGATTGATCAAGAAGTTGCCGTGAAATCGAGCATGTCCAATTCAGCGATCTTGGGCCTAGATATGCTTAGCCATTTCGACATTCATATGCCTCGTGGTGGTTCTGTGACGGCTGCATGGGATTAGTTCAAATAGAAGACCGTTTGATTAATTTGAAGTGAAGTCATTGATTGTCATGCCAAAAGCCCCTGCCCTATCGATTGTTGCGGTTTAGAACGTCCCAGGATGGAATATCTTGCAGGTCTTTGATGCCGCGCTTTTCGCCTATCAATTGTAGGCCCTCCAGCACGACGGCTGTCCATGAGAGGCTTTCTGGGCCCAACAGCAGGTCAGTTGCCAATCTTTTCACTTCGGCAGGTAGCTGGATATTTAATCTTGCGCGCTTCCTATAAATTGCTCGCATAGCCACATCATTTGATGTGTTACCGCTGAAATTTCCGTCCCCCTGCCCCGTATCTTTTGTGGAGTTCGCTAGGGCTTCGAATTTGTCGGGTTTTGTAGATAGCATGGCTGTCGCTGGTTTTTTGGGCCTACCCGTTGTTGTTCCATCGGTGTTTCTTGCCTTTTTGAACAATGAGGCCCTTTTCTCACCTTGAGCTTTGACGCTAGTCTTGTCGTTCATGCTGCGCTCCTTTTGTTCATAGCTATTTCTAGCACCGACAGAATTTCGTTAGTGACCGCTTGGGCGTTTTCAATCGCTTTTTCCAGCTGGCTGATCAATGCCCGCTCTCTAGTGATCACCCCCCGATTTTCTTGCTTCAGCTCTGCTTCGCCTGTTTTAGCTTTTCCGGTCAGTGGTTTAATTTTTTTAGCTTTTCGCTCAGTTGTTTCCGCTGCCCACAAGTCCCGTTGGTTGAGTGCTACAGCGAGCCGCTTTTCGGACGCTTCCATTCTGGAGACCAGCGTCCCGGCGACTGAGGCATAGCCTTTGTATACATTGCGCTCATGGAGCTCGTTCATGAGCATTGGCACGCCATTTTCTGAGCATCCACTTATAATTTCTTTTTGCTCGATCGACCTACCGATGCCGGCATTGGTTCTAGTGAAAAGYGCTGCATAGTCGATTATGACGGGATCTCGTCGTGAGCGAGCAGCTCGATCAATTACGTCAACTATTTTAGGGATGGCTTTTGCATCCATTGCAGAAGGTTGAAGTGGTATGAGTGTTAGGTCTGAGAGCAAAATAGCTCCCCGGAGTAGCATGGTTGCTTTGCCTTCTGGATCGATGATGACAAAGTCGGAATATTCCTCAGCGTCGTGTATAGCGTCAGCAATATGCTCGTCGCGGGGTTCTCTAATTACTTTCAAGTTTTTAGGTAAAGCACCCTGCTCCTTAGTGGCCTCGGCCCAATCAGATAGATATCTTTCTGGATCACAATCTATCATCGTTATGATCATCTCGGGGTCGAAATCTGCCAAAGTGACGGCAAAAGTGATTGCACTGGTTGTTTTCGTGCTGCCGCCCTTTGTCGACGCAAAAGTAATAGTTGGCATTTTGGCTCTCCCTGCAATCCTGACACTCGGCTACTAAGGCGCAAACCGCTTAGCGTGAGACGTATTACACTATACACAATGCACCTAGCGATTAACGTATACTGCATCACGTAAGAAGTAAAGCGCATTCCGCATAACACATTATGCAACGCATAATACACATACCTCCTCACACCATACGTATAACGCTATACACAATACGCATAACGCAACAACACTTATGTATAGATAACCTCYTGATGTAATAAGGTTTTAAAGAACTTAGCTCGCAGCGGTTAATCCAAACAACTTTACGAGTAAATAACAAGGAACAAGGAACAAGGGACACACTATCTTTATCTCAGCACCAAATTAGTAATGGACCCTCAGTTGTCGTTTTATGGAAGATCGTTGTTGAGCGTTGTTAATACAGTAATTAGGGAATATGGCAAATTACTCTGCGTTGGCCAATGAATGTCTGAAACTGCTAGCGAGCCGAAAAAATTGATTTAGCAGAAACCAGGCTCCACTCACTGACTATCAATCATTCCGTTATTTAACTACAGAAGAACGGAGTAATCTCTCGTGTCTGCATCCAGGGGTACGGACCGATAAGCTAAATGGCCCAAAACATACCGAAGCGTCACCAGGGCAGGGCGGTTATGCCAGTATTTCCTACAGAAAGTCTAGAAACGGTGTAATTTCCATCGCACGAAGCAGGCTGACGCAGTGTTCCCAGACCGATTTACGCTGAAATCAACTAAAATAAAGTCTTGATTAGGCAAAATAGGCAAATTTAAGCCTCACTGAAGCGCCGACTCGCTATCTCAGGTGGAATAATTGCATTTAGACCGTTTAACACTGTCAGGACGCCTCACGTTGAGGGCAGGGCCCAATCAATTTCTACAGGGTAACCCGCTGACCCCCAGAAATAAAACCTCTTCGCTGAAGACCTCTTCTAACTATTTCGGTTGCTCCGAGGGTTCAGTGTAAAGGGTATGTCCTCCAGATATCAGTTAAGGATCTATTTGATCCTTGTCCTTTTAGACTTGGGTTGGGTGTTAAGGGGGTTTGCGTCTAGCAAAGGGCCTGTTAATAATATTGATAAGTCGCTTATTGCGTCTTATTCATTTGAGCCCGTCAGGGCTATTTAATGCTGCGGCTAGCAGCGTTTCATTATTAGTATGTTTGTATCATTCATTGTGGTTCAATATTCCTCTGTTGTTGTTTATTATTACAGATTAACAGAATCTGTTAAGGTGAAAATAAGATGTTGTTTTTAAAAGGGTTTTTAGCAAACAACATACAATAAATGCGGGGTTTTGGATACAATAAATGGGGGATACAGCCCTAACCCTTTATATTCAAAGTGTTTTTTATCATACAATAAATGCGGGACCTTGTGTAAGCCATTGTTTTCATTAGCATTGAAAAGTCTTTTCACAATGGGCTGAAACCAAATCACACAATCTTTGGGGCGGAAAGATACAGTTATTGCGGAATGATACAAAGATTGCGGGCCTGAACAGAGCGTTATAAAAGATACAACAAATGGGGGAACAGGATTGCTGAGGTAAAACATACAATAAATGCGGGCACCAGGGGGCAGGGCCTAACTACTTCAGCAATGAAAGTCCAAATTGGGAAGCTTTAATTATTAAGAACGCTCTCAGACAATCTGTTTTGGACAAAACATACAATAAATGCGGGGCGTTACTAAGCGGCTGTTTTTATGAGGTTTTATAAGCCTAAAACCTACAATAATTGCGGCTGTTCCTTGAACTTTCTTCAAACCGCTCGACCAGATGGTCCGTAGCTAAATTAA
>JAESRJ010000185.1 GCA_016764715.1 Kordiimonadaceae bacterium
GGGGATTCTGCTTCTCTTGCTGCTCAGCGGCACCGTCGATCGCGACCTCGAAGCCGATGTCGACAAGGGCAAAGCATTCAACTCGATCAACTCGAACCGAGGCGAGTTCTACGCTTTCTTCATGTTTTCGATCACCGGCTTGATGCTCACTGTTTCGGCCGACGACCTTATCTGGCTCTTCCTTGCGCTCGAACTCACCTCGCTGCCGACCTACATCATGGTGACGATCTCGACCAAGGAGCACAAGAGCCGCGAAGCAGGTGTCAAGTACTTTTTCCTCGGCGCACTCGGTGCAGCGACCTTCTTGTACGGCTTTGCCATGCTGTATGGTGCCGCCGGCACGACCAACATCGCCGGGATCGCCGACCACTTCGCCACCCACGGCGTGGGCGCGATCGGGATGATGGGCATGCTCGTTGCCCTGCTTGGTATCTGCTTCAAGATCGCCGCATTCCCCATGCACTTCTACACTCCAGATGTCTACCAAGGCGCCGCCAGTTCCGTCAGCGCGATGCTCGCCTTCGTCCCCAAAACCGCCGGCTTCCTCGCACTCATCTTCATCGTCGCCACCAGCCATAGCCGCCCATTCGGCAGCTACTGCTTCGTCGTCCACTGGTTCGTCATCGTCAGCCATGAATTGTCCTAAAGGCGAAACACTGCCTCAATTACCTTGTTGTAAAAACTCTTGTATCAAAATATCTTCAACCCGCGCTGGTGCAACCGCTTGATTGACCCGCATTAGCAGTTCTTCCTTTAGGCGAAACATGCCTTTCGAGCCATTTAAATCTGCTGGATGAAGCTCTCGCATATAGACATTAAATTCATCCAATATACGAGGCATCTTCGCTTCTACATCTGCCCTAAAGCTTTCTCTATCAACCTCAAGAACAATTTTCACTTGTAAGAAACTAGCGCCCGACCCTTCAACATTCAGGTTATAACGATGCGTGCCCATATCAATAAAAAGGGTTTGCAGTTCTTCAGCAGGTTTATCTTGCTCTGCTTCTGCAGCATTTCGGGCTGCGGCGGCATTTGCAGCCAATTCTTCAATCGCAGCATCTTCGTTATCTACGGCTTCATCATCACCGCCAAACATCACCCAGCCGCCTACTAAAGCTAACAATATAATGAATCCAGCGCCTGCAGCCACAACAAGTTTTTTGCCGCTCAGCTTTTTGCGTTCCAAACCTTCTACAAGTTCAGCTTCGCCTAATACTTCTTCTAAGCCGCCTTGGTCTGCCATTTTCCTGCCGCTCCTTACTATCCACTAAACATCCTAAAAAGGAGCTTATCCAACTTTATCTTCGGTTACATATAGTTAACAAGCCGTGAACGTGATTGAAACCAAATTTCGCGTCTTTTGCCTACAAAATTACAATACTCGGCAGTTTTTCGGCGGCACATTTTGCCAAACCCAGTCAAAATTTTCACTGAAAACAACATAAGTAACTGTTTTAAAATACCTTTTACAACTGGCACGCTTCCTGCTGATATACCGGCAAAACAAATAATCTGTGGTAACAACAGAACAACTGCGAATGCAGGAGAGTAATAATGGATTCCGCACTTTATGTCGGGTTGGCACACAAAGCAGCACTTAAACGTCGTATGGACGTTGTAGCGCACAATATTGCAAACATAAGCACAACGGCTTTCAGCAAAGAACGCGTGGTGTTTCGCCAGCTTCTAGTTGACGCGCCAGGCGCAGCCGCTACCAGCGGCGGCAAGATCGCTTATGTACAGGATCACGGCATTATCCGTAATCTCAGCCCAGGCACTTTAATCCCTTCAGGAAACGAATTGGATGTCTTCATCCACGGACGTGGTTACTTGTCCGTTCAAGGACAAGGGGGCAATACGCTCTATACCCGCAATGGCCGCATGATGATTGATACAGACAATAACCTCGCACTGCTTGGCGGTGAAAAAGTTCTTGATGACAGTGGTCAACCAATTCAATTCGAAGAAGATGACAGAGACATTCATATAGCCGAGGACGGCACAATCTCCACAAATAATGGAGAACGAGGCAAACTAGGCCTCTCGCAGTTCCGGGACGAACAAGGCATGAAACGCGTGGGGTCTTCTCTATATACCACCAACCAAACGCCTAAACCGTCAGAAAACCTGACAGACCTAACAGTTCGCCAGAAAGCGTATGAAAGCTCAAACGTCAATGCTGTGGAATCAATGGTCGAAATGATCGAAGTGTCGCGTGCTTATCAAGCCGCCTCCAAAAACGATTCACAGATGGATGACATTCGTAAAGATGCCCTCAAAAGGCTTGCTGAGGTTCGCTAAAAACCTAGCGCCGCCCGCTGAAGATTGAATAAAGGATAAACCGATGAAAGCACTTAGTACAGCCGCGACAGGCATGTTGGCCCAACAGCTCAACATTGACACCATCGCCAACAATATCGCCAACTTGAACACCACTGGCTTCAAACGCCAACGGGCCGAATTTCAAGATTTACTTTACCAGAACATTGAGCGTGTGGGTGCCAATTCATCAGATGCTGGCACAGTAGTGCCAAGCGGCATTCAGATCGGTGTCGGCGTGAAAGCAGCTGGTGTTTACCGGATCACTACTCAAGGCGCGCTTCAACAAACAAGCAATCAGTTTGATTTGGCAATCAGTGGAAAAGGCTACTTCCGTATCAGCTTGCCAGATGGGCAGGATGCATTCACCCGAGCAGGGTCATTTCAGATTGATCAACAGGGCCAGCTTGTGAACCCTTCCGGCTACATCGTACAGCCAGCCATAACAATTCCTCAAGGCGCGGTCGATGTATCGATTAATGAACAAGGCGAAGTGAGCGTTAACCTTGACGGCCAGGCCGCACCACAGCAAGTCGGCCAGCTTGATCTAGCGATTTTTGCGAACGAAGTTGGCCTAGAGGCAATAGGTAGCAACCTGTTTGTAGAATCGCAAGCCTCTGGTCCGCCTAACCTCAGTACGCCAGGCGCTGACGGATACGGCAGTATTATTCAAGGTTTCTTGGAAAACTCTAACGTATCAGCGGTTAGCGAGATCACCGCGATGATTGCTGCCCAGCGCGCTTACGAGCTGAATTCTCAAGTGATTCAAACCGCTGACGAAATGCTGCAAGCAGCAGGTAACCTACGCTAATAGGAGTTAGAGATGTTGTGTTTCAGTAAATCCATACAATCTAGCGCCTTAGCTCTACTGACAGGTCTCGTCCTAGCGGCGACACCTCTCAGCTCAGCCGATGCCTCAGATTTGCAAAAGAGCCTCAAAGTTACTGATGCAGTGATTAAGCTCTCAGATATATTCACTGACACCGGCAAGCACGGCGAAACAGTGATTATGGAAGCGCCGGCTCCCGGCAATAAAATGCAACTCTCCAGTTACGAACTGGTGCGTTTGGCAGCAAAATACGATTTAGAATGGGATCGCCCGGCATATCTGAAACGCGTTTACCTACACCGTGAAGGTACGCCTTTTACACTGGAAGACGTAAAAGTATTAATTGCTGAACAAGCCCAGGAAAATGGCTTACCGAGCAACATCGCAATCAAGATATTTGGCCGTAAGAACGGCTTGTTCTTGCCTTCTGACTACAGCGTCCAAGATATCGAACTAGGGTCATTTGATCTGAACAGCAGACAAGACCGCTTTACGGCAAAACTGCTAATTCCGACAGGCACAAATGAGCCAACTGAAATCCGGATTACAGGCACCATAGATGAAGTACGTTTGGTGCCGATGTTTAACCGGGTGATTACGCCCGGTGAAGTGATTACTAAAGCTGACATCAGCTGGGTAGAATATCCAGCAAAACGTATCAATAGAAATGCACTGCTCAGCGGATCGCAGATACTGGGATACACGGTACGCCGGGCATTGTCCCCCGGGAAACCTCTCCTGCAGAATGACCTCAGAAAGCCAGTCGCAGTTAAAAAGGGCAGCATCCTCCAAATGACCTACAAGGCAGGAAACCTGACCCTTAGCGTGCAAGGCCGCGCGCTCGAGGATGGCGGTATCGGTGAAACAATTCGCATTATGAACCCGGTATCGAAAAAAACGATATTTGCCGAGATTATCAACTCAGGCCAGGCAAGGATTGCCGTGACTGCACCGATAGTTCTCGCCGCCAGATAGGCACCGGCTCTACTACCAAAGCGACCCAGACAAACCACATGCGTCAAGGAGACCAGTAATGTTCAACAAAATCCTCAAACGAGCCAGCATTTGCTTACTCCTTGGTAGCTTAGCCGCGTGCGGCGCAGCAGAGCGTGTTACCAACATTGGAAGAGCCCCTGAATTGACACCAATTAAGAACATTAAAGCGCCGCTTGCAGAGCGTTCAATTAGCCTTCCGATGCCCTCCACTACAATAAAGCGTCCTAGGGCTAACTCGCTATGGCGTGTTGGCGCGCGGTCATTCTTTAAAGACCAAAGGGCATCCAAAATTGGCGACATTCTGACCGTAAACATCAATATTTCAGACAGTGCACAGATCGGTAACACTACGGCACGGGCTCGTACTACTGCCGAAAATGCCGGGCTAACAAATGCCTTTGGTTTAGAAGAGGCTTTACGAAACGTATTATTCGGCAACGCGCCAACCGCTGCGCAAATTACCGCTGCAGCATTGGCAGGCGCATCAGCAGCTGAAATCGCGGCCGGAACAGAGACTGCAGGTAGAACAGCGGCACGGGCTGCGTTTTCGCCGTCTTCTCTTTTAGATGCCGATTCAACATCTTCCTACAACGGTACTGGCTCTGTTAACAGAAACGAAGCCATTAACATGACGTTGGCAGCCATCGTTACCGATGTGTTACCAAACGGAAACCTCGTCATCCAGGCGCGGCAGGAGGTACGCGTAAACTTCGAAAAACGCGAAGTGCTCCTCGCAGGCATCATTCGTCCTGAAGATATCTCTTCCAGCAATCAGATTTCTCACACACAAATAGCCGAAGCCCGCATCTCGTATGGCGGCAAAGGCCAGATTTCAGATGTACAGCAGCCACGTTACGGGACCCAGCTGTATGACATCATATTCCCATTTTAATCAAGGAGGCGCTAACGCAAATTAGGAACACTTACCGAAAATAAAAGCCAACTCAATTCTGTACACTAAGTGCGTACAGTGGCCGGACACTCAGCTGAGGTCCGGCCTCANTTTTTTTGGTAGCAGRCCATGTCAGGGCTCAACTCTYGGCGAGSYGCGACCGATCATTTTCCAAATAAGCTTGTGAGACTATAAACAGCCAGGCAGCCAAAATTAGGTGGTACAGGTGCCAGCCGAAATCTGGCCCATATAAGCTGCTGCTTCTTATGCCAGCCAAACTACTCAGCATCAGTGCCGCCACAATAAACAAGCCCGCCAGTTTCTGTTTCTGCCTTGAGACCGCAAGCCCCCCTGCGGCAACAAGTGCAAAAATCACAAAGCCCCCCGTCGTCACAATCAACAACGGGATGTAAGGCACAAAATTCGTACTTATCAAAAACAGYGCAGGAAATGCCGCCCAAGCCACTAGGCGGATAAAGGGTTTCTTTGCTGCGGAAAGAAAAATAGAGACGGTGGCAAAAAGAAGCCAGCCCATGCCGACGCTTCCAGAAAAGGCACTGAGCAACTCGTGGGAGGTTTTAAGCTCATTTACCAGCCCCGCTCCGAACCGAACTGTCCCGGTTGCTGCCGCAGCGAAAATAGTCAAATAGCAGGCAACAATAAAATTTCGCCCCGTATCTGGTGCCATACTGCGCCAAATTGCRAGACAGCAATATAGCGCKACCACAGCCACCAGTCCGTCAGTAATTGCATAATGCTGCATAATCCACCCCGTTCTTTTCGAGCGCAACTAAAAGCCACATTTGAATTTCGCTATTAACAATAARCGAAAAAGAACGGGCCCTTAATCAGCTTCCTATTTTTCACCGCTTACCCATAAAGAAAGCACCRACAAAAAAAGGGAGCCAAAGCTCCCTAAAATGCGRCCGGTGCAGCCGACCCTATATGACCGAGGATCAATCGTCGCGGTGTATTTTTTCRGCTCGCTCGTGAGCTTCCTGTGCTTCAATTGTCATTGTTGCAATCGGACGGGCGTCCAAGCGGCCAAGGCTAATCGGATCRCCAGATACACTGCAGTACCCAAATTCACCTTCGTCCAAACGGCGCAGCGCGGAATCTATTTTAGAAACAAGCTTACGCTGCCGGTCTCGGGTGCGCAGTTCAACGGACCAGTCCGTTTCTGAAGAGGCCCTGTCAGCCACATCAGGTTCACGCAGATTGTCTTCTTGCAAATTGTGCAARGTYTCMGCGCTTTCACGTAGAAGYTCTTCGCGCCAGTCCCGCAGCTTCCTGCGGAAAAATTCCTGCTGAAGATCATTCATGAACTCTTCATCAGGTGATGGGAAGTAGCCTTTCGGCAAATCAATCGTTGTCGTCATCGCGGTTTTTACCACCCCCTAACAAAAATCAAACTCGCCTTTCGGCCGAATTTTCCACAAAGGCTCGGGCGTTATATAGTGACTTCACCATGAAGACACAAGAAGTAATAAATTACCTGATAAAGAGGGCAGAATTACCTGAGATATCATTTGAGATTTAATGCAGACTAAACCTCGTATTTGGCAAGTTCCACTTCGGCCCGCAGCTCAATTTCCTGAAGCAATTCATCCAACTGCTTATCGTCTGTATTACCTTGCTGGTTACGCGCYAAATCTGCCAASGYCCGAAGRTTGGGCATCGATATCGACCCGAGCAATATCCCYTTRCGRACTTCCTCAAGAATAYCGAGCATATCATCMGCYCGCAKAAGGCCCTTYGAYCGGCCSGTYGTRCTATCAGGTACTTCCTGTAGCGCCCAAAGCGCGTCAACTGACGCCASTGGAGCTGCACCGGTAACGCCTGTCGCAGACCCTGCACCGTCGCTCGCAGAAACTTGCTCACTGAAATTTGCACCACCTGCACTTGGCTTGGAGGATGCCTTTTTAATCGTTTTTGGCTGTATTTGGCCAGGACCGGTAATCTTCATTCTATAAACTTATGCCGTCTGGACCTTCAGGGCAAGACATCACAGCGCCGACGCGGCAACAAATTCCTGCACCGCAGTACACTAAGGTAAATTATTGTTTTAGTTCAATGAGTTATATGAACTTTGAGGTTTGGCATAGAAATCGCATAATTAGGAGAAAATACGTATAAGCAGGCAAGTATAGCCCCCTTACAAACGGAAAAAACAATGACAAACATCTTTAGATTCTTGAACRCCTTTATCGGCTTTGCCTTGGTGGCCCTCATTGTWGCCCCGAGCGCATTTGCTACGCCCTCTAGAATTAAAGATATAGTGGCCTTTCAAGGCATGGAAGAAAATACCCTGGTAGGATATGGCCTCGTTGTTGGCTTAAACGGGACCGGCGATACCATTCGCAACTCTCCGTTCACGGGACAAAGCCTAACGGCAATGCTTGAACGYTTAGGCACCAATATTAACGGYGAAACTGTACGAACTGAAAATGTAGCRGCTGTCATTGTTACAGCAACACTTCCTGCATTTGCCCGTATTGGAACGCGTCTTGACGTCAACATCAGCTCCATGGGCGACGCTCAGGACCTCCTGGGCGGGACACTGGTTATCACTACCCTCGTTGGTCCTGACGGCGAAGCATATGTACTAGCTCAAGGCCCTGTGGCTACTGCGGGCTTTGCGGCCTCCGGTGAGGGCGCATCCGTTGTAAAAGGCGTTCCCACAAGCGGGCGCATATCAAATGGTGGCCTAATAGTAGAAGAGATCGAGCACGAATATTCAGATTTGAGCTCCGTAAGGCTATCGCTTTACAATCCGGACTTAACAACAGCAAAACGCATTTCGATGGCGATTAACGAAAACCAGAACGCCAATATCTCCCGCGCAACCGACCCTTCGACCGTACTAATCACACGGCCAGTAGGATACAGGCTTTCCCTTGTTGACCTAATCACAAGCATCGAGAACCTGCGCGTAACACCTGACCAAAAAGCCGTGGTCGTAATAGACGAACGCACRGGCGTTATCGTTATCGGGTCCGAAGTGCGCATCAGCAGCGTTGCAGTTTCGCTCGCCAGCTTAATCATCAGCATTGAAGAAGATCCGCAGGTTTCTCAGCCAGCGCCTTTCTCTCAAGGGGAAACCACTGTAACCCCGAATACAGGGATTGATGTGTCTGAAGAGAGCACCCAACTTGCTGTCTTGCCTAATACGGTTACCCTTCAGGAACTCGTCGATGGCCTTATCGCCCTCAAGATCGAAGGCCGCGATATGATCACCATTTTACAAGCCCTCAAAAAGGCTGGCGCCATTCAAGCAGAATTGAAACTCCTCTAATGCAAGTTCAGCTTATAGATACAGCGCAATCGCAATTATTGGACTTCCAAGCCCAGGCCGCTCAAGCGCGCTTGGCAGAAATCCGCGAAGGCGGCTCAATCGACAAAGCTAAAATCCGCCAAACAGCGGAAGATTTTGAAGCGGTTTTCCTAAGCCAAATGCTGAAACCAATGTTCGATACTATTGAGACTGATAGTTTCTTTGGTGGCGGCAGGGCGGAAGAAATTTACCGGAGCCAAATGGTCGAAGAAGTCGGCAAAGCCATGGCCAAAAGTGGCGGCATTGGCATCGCAGATACGGTTTATAAAGAACTCCTGAAATTGCAGGAGGGCTAAATGCCACTTGATAGCATTCCAGTCCCCGGCGAAAAGAAAATCATCAAACCTGAGATCCTTACTGGACCTGGGGCAAAGCTTGCTGACTTAACAATTGCACTTACAGAGCTTATCCATGAAGAAACCAAGTTCCTGAAAGCACGACTTACTAAGGATGCTCAACGATTGCACGGTCGCAAAAACCGGCTGATGGCCGAGTATCGGGAAGTTCTCAATACGCTGCGGGTAAACGAACGCCTTCTTGGCCCAAAGGATTCAGCTGTAAGACGCTATATTCGTGAAATTACGGACAAGTTCCGTGATATTTTGCGCGACCACGCTCGCGTTGTTTTACGCCTCAAATCTGTGGCTGAAGGCATTATCAAAAGCGTCGGCGAAGAGGTTATAAAAAAAGACCGCCCGGTCGTTGGTTATGGGCGCAATGCCGCTTTCAATATGCCGTATCAAGCACGGCCCACGTCGCTTCAGCTCAACCAGATCATTTGACCGGTGGACATCCCGCCTGTTACACCGCAACTGGTGCTTAAGATGTTGATGGCGCAAAACCAATCAAATTTATTGGCCAACAACACTCTGAACGGCAAGTTTGGAGAGGAATTGCTTCGGCAATTATCAAACCAGCCCAATACTTCCCAACCCAGCATTTTGGTACAGGCGTCGAACCGTCACGTAGCTTTTATACCATCGGCCTGTGAGGGAGCCGGTGCCGGCTGCGCAACGGGAGGAAAGGCCTCCTCTCCCCGCAAAAGTAAAAAGAAAACTGGCGAGAGCACTCCGTCAAACAACCCAGCCAAAACACCGCATAAACGGTAATTATTACCGCGTCCCTCCCCCAATCCGCAATACCGCGATCGCCACATTAATGACAAGTAGGTCAATCAGGTCGCAAACCCGGCATTTGTTGCATCTTTTTTCTAATACCGTGCACATTCTGACAATGAAAAAAATGCCCCGCAATCTTAACAGATCATGACWAACCTTMATTTATMTSTTTAAAATCAATRTGTTAYYAATATTRYAAAACTGGCACGTTCATTGCTTTTATAGGGGTAAGCCGAAATATCGGTCTGTAGAAACAGTCATATAGAGGAGAGGTTAAATGACCTTTTCAATTAACGTAAACGCCAGTGCTCTTAGTGCACTTCAGAATCTAAATGCTACCAGCCGCGACCTGGAACAAACACAAACCAGAATTAACACTGGCTTGCGAGTTTCCAGCGCACAGGAAAACGCAGCTGTCTTTGCCATCGCACAAAAACTGCGCGGCGACCTTAAAGGCCTAAACGCCGTTGAACAGTCGCTAGACCGCGGCATTTCAACTGTTGACGTGGCGCTCGCCGCTGCAACTTCAATTTCTGATCTCTTGCTAGAGATGAAAGAAAAGGCAGTTGCAGCAGCGGATCAGGGCTTAGACAGCACGAGCCGCACGGCACTATCGCTAGACTTTGCCGCCTTGCGCGACCAAATTAGCTCTATCGTACAAAATGCCGAGTTTAACGGGTCAAACCTGATCGATAGCGGCTCAGACGCCATTGTCGCGATAACTAATGCTGACGCTACGCAGACGCTGACCGTAGGCCACCAGAATATTACGCTTGGTAGCGCAAACATACCTATTACATCGGGTCAGCTCATCAGTACTTTTACTAGTGCGTCTGCAGCCGTTACTGATGTGAATTCCGCGATCGACAATTTGAATGCGGTTCTTACTCGCCTCGGCGCGGGTGCAAACTCCCTTGATCAAAGCCGGACTTTCTCCAGCAAACTTGCTGATGTTATTGAAGTAGGCATTGGCAACTTGGTTGATGCAGATCTAGCCAAGGAAAGTGCGACCTTGCAGGCCTTGCAGGTCAAGCAACAGCTTGGCATCCAGGCGCTGTCGATTGCGAACCAATCACCGCAATCTATCTTATCGCTCTTCCAGGGTTAACTAGGGCTATAATGMAAAAACTACATGACATTTCTACAGTATTTGCTGCCGGGTTCAGAGACTGGACCCGGTGCAAATATCAGCGGTGTCACATCTAAAAGCTGCTAGCTTAAAACATCTACAAGTGCAGCTACTACTTTCTCAATGTCTTCAACATTCATCGCCGGAAAAATTGGCAGACTTAACGCTCGCCCATAATAGGCTTCAGCGCCAGCGAAGCGTTTCTCGCCGTATAGCTTTTTATAATAAGGCTGGTTCGAGACCGGAATATAATGCACCTGCGTACCAACGCCGAGCGCTAACAGTTCCTTCATGACCCGCGCTCTGGTTTTGCCTATTGTTTCAAAATCAACCAACAGCGGGTACAAATGCCACGCAGAGSTAGCTAAAGCAGTTCTCGGAATTGCCCGCATTAAATTATGGTGCTTTTTCAGTGCCGCATCATACATGTCAGCAATCTCCCGGCGCCTAGAGATAAACCGATCAAGTTTATCTAACTGGCTCAGCCCCAATGCACACTGCATATCTGTCGCCCGGTAATTATAGGCGAGCTCATGCATTTCATAATACCAAGGGTTGGCCTCGCCACTTTTACTAAAAGCTTGCTCCGTTTCCTGCCAGTCGCCGTGCGCCCGTTTCATATCGTGGCTRCGAAGGAGCCGCATTCGGTCTGCGGCTTCRGYACTATTGGTTGTGATAAAGCCGCCCTCGCCCATTGCTATAGATTTTACAGGATGCAGGGAAAAACAGCCAAAGTCTTCAAATTGCCCGTCACCAGGGCAACCTCCAGCTTCATAGTCAGCGCCTAATGCATGGCAGCAGTCAGTTATAATTTGGCTGTTATTCTTAGTGGCTAAATCAGATATCTCGGCCATTGCAGCGCATTGGCCGTTAAGGTGAACTGGCAGTACCGCTTTAACTGCAGCGTCCGCAACACGGTAGGCCGCCATCAGTGTTTCTGGTGTCAATAACCCGGTATCAGGGTCTACATCTGCRAAAACCACATCGGCCCCCGTCATCCGCACAGCATTTGCAGTAGAAAGGAATGTTACGGTTGGTACGATGGCTAAATCGCCCGGGCCCAGGTCGCACGCCATCGCAGCCAAGTGAAGGGCCGCTGYACCGTTTGAACAAACAACGGCTTCCGCCGCTCCTATTTTTTCGGCGAATGCTTTTTCGAACTCACCCGCCTTTGGCCCAGCAGTTAGCGCGTTTGAGCGCAACACCGCGACCACGGCTTCAATATCATCTTCTTCTATCTGGTGACGTCCGTAGGGCAGGATTTTCATGGCAGGGACTATTTGCTCTCATCGGGCAACGTGCGGAGCACCTCGCGCAACTCATCAACGCCCATCCACGTATCATTGTCATTGCTGCTATAYTCAAAGCCTTCTTCCATCGGCGTGAGCTTGCTTATTTTTGCRGCTTTTTCAGTACTGAARGACYATTCWGGYTCAATCACATAGCGGTCRCCCAAATCGAAAGTRTGCATCGCATTATGTTCAGTGATCATAATTTCGTGCAGCTTTTCGCCRGGGCGRATKCCKACATCGCGAATAGGCAAGTCAGGGGCAAGCGCCTTGGCTAAATCCGTGATCTTCATAGACGGAATTTTGGGGATATATATTTCGCCGCCTTCAAACGTTGACACGCAGCTCAGCGTAAATTNWAYGGCTTGGKYCAGSGTGATCCAAAACCGGGTCATACGCTGATCGGTGATAGGCAAATCGGTTGCGCCGTCTGCCAACAACTGCCTGAAAAACGGAATAACACTGCCGCGGGAGCCAAGCACGTTACCGTACCGCACGACAGCAAAACTGGTCGAAGTGCCAGCGCCGAGCGCATTAGCGGCAACAAATATCTTGTCAGACGCCAGCTTGCTGGCCCCGTAGAGGTTAATCGGGTTAACAGCTTTGTCAGTTGATAAGGCGAGCACCCGCTTAACTCCGCACCGAATAGCGGCTTCAACAACRTTCTCCGCGCCAATCACGTTTGTACGGATACATTCGAAGGGGTTATATTCGGCAAGCGGCACCTGTTTCTGCGCCGCAGCATGCACCACAATATCCACATCTCGGAAAGCCATTAACAAACGGTCTTTATCGCGCACGTCGCCAACAAAAAAACGGACTTTTTCAACTTCTTCAGCGCTGAGCGAGTTCTGCAGCTCAAAATGCATATATTCGCCGCGGGCAAAAACAATGACTTTGCGCGGGTTATGGTTCGCCAATAAATTCTTAACGAGCGTTTTCCCAAAAGACCCTGTGCCACCAGTGATTAAAATTGACTTGCCTTCAAGGCTAGCCCCGGCGCCGGTAAATTTTGTCATCGACATAATAAGTTTCGCCTTAGAAGCCGTCTAAATATTTGATTTCACGGCACATTAACACCCCAGTAACCATGCCACAAAGAAAATAATGGAGTATTAACCAATCCAAAACCAGAGTTACAAGCTATTGCCCAATGGAAGACTAGACTGTTTAGCCAATCAGGCCGGCGCGCTGGCTTTGCCATTTCTCAGCGGAAAGCGAAAAAATAACGGCTTCCACAGCGGCTCCTGTATGCGGAATTGGGACGCTTTTGGCCCCAACTTCAACAAACCCCAGCTTGTCATGATACTTTATACTGCCCGTATTCGATACAAGCGCTTCACCACAAACCCTTTTCAATGCAAATTCCGCAAAAAAATAGTCGAGTGCTTTGACAGCAAGTGCAACACCAACACCGCACCCCTGCTCTGTCTCTGACACATAGAATGACCAAACAGCGTCCTCTTTCAGTTCGCTGCCGCGAATACCTACGCCGCCAACAATTATGTCTTCATGCAAGACTGCGTAGAAACACCAAATTTCATCCGAAGGCACGTGAGCCATCTTCTTAATCCACGCGATATGTTCTTCAGGCTGAATGATATGGCTGCCGTAACTGGCTTCCCTGATAGTTTCCTGGTTACGGATAGCCAACAACTCAAGCTGTTGCGTCCGTGACATAAGAGTGACGTCACACAGCACCAAGTCAGCAACAGTTACTCGTCCAGGCATTAGCTGCCCTCAGCCGTTATTTGGTATAAAGCTTCCGCCCTCGCCCAGTCCTCAGGTGTATCAATATCCTGCACACGCTCTACGGAAAGAACCACAGGCAACATGCCCAGCTCCAGCAAACTGGTTTTGCAGCGGCTCATCGCCCCAGGCGTCGTCCAAATAAACTGTGCCGCATCCATATAAGTCTCSGCRAGATCCTGTGAACGCGTAAGCAAATGCTCTTTCTGGATCATATCCAACCTGCCATCTGCACCRATTTCCATTGCGCGCTGAATTGGATAAGGAAACTTTGCGACCGACATCGCGCTCGGCGCGTCAGAGTTTTGCAACGCGTTCAGGCCAGCCTGGATATCTTTAGCCCGCACAAAAGGAGCCGTTGCATATATCAAACACATGTGGCTAAGGGGCTTTTGCTGTCTCCCGTACCACTGCGCGGCGTCAACCATTACGTCAAGGATCGGCGCAAAGTCATCCGCAATTTTACTGGGTCGCATAAAGGGCACAGTGGCCCCGAAAGTTTCTGCTACCGCCGCGATTTCTTCATCGTCAGTCGAAACAATCACTTCGTCGAATACACCGCTGTCGAGTGCGGCCTCAATCGACTGACTGATTAAACGCCAATTACCCTGCACATGGCATACATGATGAAGCGCACAGGCTTCCGGTT
>JAESRJ010000186.1 GCA_016764715.1 Kordiimonadaceae bacterium
GGTTGGAGTACCGCTCTCGCTTGCCCGGATGCCGAGAAATACGCGGTACGGCGTGTTCGAAATCGGGATGAATGCGGCTGGTGAAATTGCTCGCGGCGGTGCTTCGGTACGGCCAGATGTTGCAGTGATTACAACAGTCGGCGGTGCTCATGTGGGCAATTTCCCTGATGAAGATAGCATTGTTAGTGAAAAGGCTAGCTTATTCCGCAGCATTAGCCCCGGCGGAATGGCTGTTATCGGGATTGATCATCTCCATGGCAGCAGCCTTATCGAGCGAGCGAATAGGGCAGAAGTAACAGCTATTACGGTGTCCGTGCTTGAAAAGGCAGATGTTCGACCGGTCCGCATGACGGAGAAATACAATTGCACCTGCCTGACCGCCGATATTTTTGGGACGTTGGTAACCTATAAAATAGCCCAGCCCGGCCGCGAATGGGTGCTGAACAGTTTGTTAGTTCTGGCCGCAGTTAAGGCCGCCGAAGCTGATCTAGGCCATGCAGCATTGGCCTTGGCTGCAATTGAAGCTGAACCTGGCCGCGGCAGGGCATACGAACTGTCGCTGGTGCAAGGTAAGGCTACTCTTTTGGATGACAGCTATAACGCTAACCCTCTTAGCGTTCGGGCCGCGCTGCGGAGGCTGGCTCTTGCCCCTATTGCAGAAAACGGTAGCCGCGTAGCAGTGCTGTCAGACATGCAGGAACTGGGGAGTAAAAGTGAGGAAATTCATTTTTCACTCGTTCGGGATATGCAGCAATTCAACGTTACCAAAATAATTTCATTTGGGGATCAGATGGCAGCGGTAGGTGAAGCGGCTGGTGTCGAGGTACTGCGTTGGAATAACCCGGAACAATCTGCGGGCAGGCTTATGGCCGAGCTCGGTCACGGCGACGCTGTGATGGTAAAAGGTGCGAACAGTGCTGGGTTACACGAGCTGGTGCGAGGGATGCTCGAAATAAGTAACGATGAAACATCGATGTTATTGGGTCRCAAACGGTCAGCCCAATTTGTCGCGAGCGGACGGTAAGGAGTAGACGATGCTATATTGGTTAGCAGATCAAGGCGGAGCATTTAATCTCTTCCGTTATCTAACATTTCGGACGGGCGGCGCCGTTTTAACCGCGATGATTATTTGCTTTGTCTTTGGGCCAAGCATAATCCGTTGGCTTAAATCCAAACAGGGACAAGGGCAGCCTATNCGCGAAGATGGKCCGCAGAGCCATATAATTGCYAAGGCSGGAACACCAACGATGGGTGGGTTTATGATCCTCCTTGGTCTTGGGGTGTCTACGCTGYTRTGGGCTGACTTAAGCAATCCSTATGTTTGGGCCGTGCTTTCGGTGACGCTGGGCTTCGGCGCCATAGGGTTTGCGGATGACTATCTTAAAGTGACCCGGCGCTCCTCTTCAGGGGGTGTGCCTGGTAWAATCCGCTTGCTATTAGAGTTTGCCATTGCGGGCGGTGTGTCCTGGTTCTTGGCTGATATGGACGGTACTAATTTAGGACTACCATTCGCCAAAAACTTCCTTGTGAACCTCGGTGTTTTTTACATACCCTTCATTATGCTTGTAATGGTTTGGGCCGGAAACGCTGTTAATTTAACAGATGGTCTGGATGGCCTTGCTATTGTGCCCGTCATCATTGCGGCCAGCGCCTTTGGCTTTATCGCCTATATGGTCGGTAGTACGGTTTATACTGAGTATCTGGGTGTTCCTTATGTAGCTGGTTCGGGTGAACTTGCTGTTTTGTGCGGCGCGGTGATCGGCGCGGGCATAGGGTTTCTTTGGTTCAATGCGCCGCCCGCAATGGTCTTTATGGGCGACACAGGGTCTCTCGCGCTTGGTGGTATGCTTGGCACCGTAGCGGTGATAACCAAACACGAAATAGTACTTGGGATTATAGGCGGCTTGTTTTGGTTGGAGACAATCTCAGTGATTGTCCAGGTTGTTTCATTCAAACTTACCGGCAAACGCGTTTTCCGCATGGCGCCGCTTCACCATCATTATGAAGAAAAAGGTTGGTCTGAGCCAACAATTGTAATTCGATTTTGGATCATCGCGTTAGTRCTGGCKATCGTCGGCCTCGCGACCTTAAAGCTAAGGTAATTCCCTTGATCAGCGCGCAGAAATATAACGGTAAAACAATTGGTGTGTTCGGGCTTGCCCGTACAGGCCTTGCTGCTGTGCGCGCGCTGTCTGCTTCTGGTGCCAGTGTCCGCGCGTGGGACGATGACCAAAGTAAGCGGRATGAAGTGCTGGCGGACTGCGAAGACCTATATGTGTTTGATTTTTCGCRGCTGGATGCCTTGCTGCTTGCCCCAGGGGTGCCACTCACGCACCCTGTRCCGCACCCYATCGTTAAAAAGGCRATCRAAACAAGGACGCCGYTGATAAGTGATCTTGATRTCTTTGAAGCCGCCCGARCTGATCTAGCCGCCCATAAGTTGATCGCGATTACGGGTACTAACGGCAAGTCCACGACGTCAGTGCTTATTGGGCATATTATTTCTGCTTCTAGCGCCCCTTGTGTGGTTGGMGGCAATATAGGCACCGGCGTYCTGGCTCTTGATCCTTTGGGAGCTGGTGGTGCTTATGTGTTCGAGCTCTCATCTTTCCAGTTGGACCTAACACGATCACTGAATGCTGATGTGGCAGTTCTGTTAAATGTATCGCCAGACCACCTAGATCGTCACGGAAATTTCGAAAATTACCTAGCAGCAAAAACCAAACTTTTCCAGATGCAAAAACAGGGCGGAACGGCCATCGTTGGCGTGGATGACGCTTCCGGCCGAGCATTGGCAAAAGAGCTTGGCCCAGCGGTAATAGAGATATCTGGCTACAGTAATGTCGTAGGCGGCGTTTTTGTTGAGAACGGCATGTTGGTTGATGCGACAATGGGGCAAAACACAAAAGTGGGCGATATTTCGTCGGCGCCGGCATTGCAGGGAAAACACAATTGGCAAAATGCGGCAGCAGCCTATGCGGCCTGCCGGGTGTTCGGCTTGGAGAAGGCCGAAATTCTTGCAGGGCTGATGAGTTTCAAAGGGCTGGCGCATCGGCAGCAAGCTCTGTGCGAAGCCGGTGGTATTCGGTTTGTAAACGATTCAAAAGCCACCAATAGTGAAGCTGCAGCGCGAGCACTTCAGTCCTTTGGTGATATTCATTGGATTGCAGGTGGGAGGGCCAAAGAAAATTCGTTCGTCGGATTGCGCCCATACTTATCCGCCGTAAAAAATAGCTACTTCATCGGTGAGGCAGCTGGTCAACTGGCAGGCGATTTATCTGGTCTTCAAGGTGCAGTCTATGGCGATTTGGAGGCTGCGTTTGAGGCTGCCTGCGTTAACGCTACGCCGGGCGATACCATTTTATTGTCCCCGGCTTGTACTGCGTTCGACCAATACCCGGATTTTGAGGCGAGAGGAGACGCTTTCACCGCGCTGGTGACWGGCTTTGTTTCATCGTGCAAAGGGGGGGCAAAGCAATGATGGGGCTTTCCCGCAGTGACAATTCGGTCTTGTCCCGTTGGTGGTGGACCGTTGATCGCTGGATGTTGATGATGATCATCGCTTTGATGGTGTTAGGACTTTGGCTTGCCATGACTGCCAGTCCCGCTGTCGCGGCGCACCTCAAGCTCGATTCTTGGCATTTTGTAAAAAGGCAGGGATTATTCCTTGGGTTGTCGGTCGCCGCACTGCTCGCCTTTTCAATGTTGTCCACCACACAAGTGCGCCGGATCGCTATAATAGCATTTCCAATTGCTGTAATTTTGGTAGTCGGGACACTGTTTTTTGGTGATTTAGCAAAGGGGGCTACACGACAACTACGTTTTGGCGGTATTGGCCTTCAGCCTAGCGAATTTATGAAACCATTTTTTGTAGTGGTCACGGCATGGCTRCTTTCCGCAGGTTTGAACGGTGTCAAAATACCGGCCAAGCAAATCGCCACCGGGCTTTTCCTRGCKGTAATTGGCTTGTTGGTTATGCAGCCTGATTTTGGTCAATCCATTCTTATTAGTGCGATATGGTTTGCCCAAATGGCGTTGGCAGGCCTGCCAATCACCGGCTTGGTCGTTGCTGGAGCAATTGGCTTGCTGGGTCTCGGGATCGCTTATGCAACAGTGGATCACGTGGCGAGCCGAATTAACGCTTTTTTATACCCCGCGGGAGAAGAGACTTACCAAATTGACAAGGCACTCGAAGCATTTGGTTCTGGAGGCCTGCTTGGTACAGGGCCTGGGCAAGGCGTTGTTAAAGTCTCTTTGCCAGACGCCCACACCGATTTTATTTTCGCTGTCGTGGGTGAAGAACTTGGGGCGGTTGCGGGCGTGATGCTCATTCTTCTTTTTGCTGGCATCGTTATGCGTGGGCTTGCCAGTTTGCTTCAAGAGGAAAACCCATTTCGACTTCTGGCGGCAGCTGGTTTGATCATGCAGTTCGGTTTGCAGGTCTTAATCAATATTGGCGTCAATGTGAATTTGTTGCCCAATAAGGGTATGACGTTACCGTTTATTTCCTACGGGGGTTCGTCCTTGTTGGCGCTCGCAATCGGTATGGGCATGGTGTTGGCGCTTACGCGCAGAAACAGATTTATTCAACCTGGTACGGATCCGGTTGGATGGAAGGCTGCAGAATGACGGGTTCTTTAAAACACATTGTATTGGCTACAGGCGGGACGGGCGGACATATGAGCCCCGCCGAAGCACTAGCAGATGTTTTGACAACTAATGGGCACAGTGTATCGCTGRTAACTGATGCYAGAGGCGCAAGTATCGGCAATTTTTTGGCGGGCACTGATAGGATGGTTCTTAGTGCACAAAGCGTATCAGATGGGGGTCTGGTCAACAAAGTTCGGTCAGCGTTAAGTATAATCTTCAGCACGTTGCAAGTACGCCGAGTTTTCAAGAAAAAGCGCCCCTCATTGGTAGTTGGATTTGGCGGATACCCCTCATTGCCTGCGGTTCTAGCGGCGCGCAGCATGGGGGTACCCTATGTTTTGCACGAACAGAATGCAGTATTGGGACGCGTCAATCGGTATATGGCRAAACGGGCAAAAATGGTGGCRCTTAGCGTCGAGGGCACTAAGAAGGTTCCAGCATCTGTTCCCAATTGCGTGACCGGCAATCCGGTGCGATCAGCAATCGCGAAATTCGCAAATATCGCTTATGCGACACCTTTCGGGCAAGGCTCGATCCGGGTGTTTGTYCTTGGAGGAAGCCAGGGCGCGCGAATTTTGACGGATGTAGTTCCAGAAGCAATTCTTTCTTTGCCGGAAGAATGTCGGTCTCGCTTGGATGTYGTGCATCAGGCCAGGCCAGAGGATATTGACCGCGCAAGACTGCTATACAAACAAGGGAATGTTCAAGCTGACGTCGAAAGCTATTTTGATGATGTGAGCAAAATATTGCTACGCACGCAGTTGGTGATATGCCGTTCTGGYGCCTCTACACTTGCAGAACTGACYGCAATGGGACGCCCTGCAATTCTGATCCCGCTCGCCATTGCYGCAGATGATCACCAAACTGCAAATGCAGAGATTATTCGTCAGGCTGGTGGCGGCATTGTCATCAAAGAAGAAGATTTTAGCCCGGAAGCCCTAGCAGGAAAGCTAAAGGATCTGTTTGTAGACCTCGCAGAGTTAAGAGATTGGTCAGACGGCATGCGGTCAATCGCGCGCTTGGATGCAACGCAAAATCTTATGAACGTAGTCGTTGAAGCATCTGAAAATGGAAAGGCCGCMGTATGAAGGGCATWCCCTTTGACATCGGTACTATCCACTTCGTAGGCATTGGCGGCATTGGTATGTCTGGCATTGCGGAAGTTCTCCATAATCTTGGCTACAGCGTGCAGGGGTCTGATCTTAGCGAAAACGCCAATGTATTGCGTCTGCGTAAATTAGGCTTAATGATTTGTGTTGGCCAGAAAGCAGAAAACCTGGGTGAGGCCCGCGTGGTTGTCGTTTCAACAGCTATTGGCGCTGACAACCCAGAGGTGATGGAAGCCAAAAAACGGAGCATTCCAGTTGTTCGCCGCGCTGAAATGCTAGCAGAGCTTATGCGCTTGAAGTGGTGTGTGTCTGTCGCGGGAACCCACGGAMWAACAACAACGACGTCGATGGTAGCAGCTGTTCTGGAAGAAGCCGGTATCGACCCCACAGTGATTAATGGCGGGATTATCAACAGTTACGGAACCAATGCTCGGCTTGGTGAAGGTAACTGGATGGTGGTTGAAGCTGATGAAAGCGACGGCACGTTCGTCAAATTGCCAGCGACCATTGCTGTGGTTACAAATTTAGACCCWGAGCATCTAGATTTTTACGGTACATTTGAGGCYGAGAAAGAAGCGTTCCGAACGTTTCTTGAACGCGTCCCTTTTTACGGTGCCGCAATTCTTTGTGTTGATCATCCAGAGGTGCAGGCCCTAATTGCTCATATACATAACCGTAAATTCGTTACTTACGGGCTATCTGCACAAGCTGATATTCGGGCCGTAAAAATTCGGCCAAAAGCGGGCACGGTTTCTTTTGATATTGARGTGCGCAGCAGGGCAGACGACAGTATCCGCACAATCTCTAACATACATTTGCCGATGCCTGGCGACCACAATATTCAGAATGCATTGGCCGCAGTGGCTGTCGCATTGGAAATGCATGTTCCTGACGACGTGTTGCGTAGCGCTTTCGCAAAGTTTGCTGGCGTGAAACGCCGCTTCACCAAAACAGGCGTAGTGGGCGGCGTTACAATTTATGACGATTATGGTCATCACCCAGTGGAAATTTCGGCTGTCTTACGGGCTGCACGGCAATCTTTTGATGGCCAGGTTATCGCAGTTGTTCAGCCGCACCGCTATACTAGACTTCAGAGCCTTTTTGAAGATTTCTGCACCTGTTTCAACGACGCGGATGCAGTGATCGTTTCGCCGGTATTTGAAGCAGGTGAAAAACCAATTGAAGGTGCTGATCAAGAAAGTTTGGTCAATGGCATAAAATTACACGGACACCGATTAGTTATTTCTATTGCAGGGCCTGAAGAACYGGCTGCGGAGGTTACGGGTATTGCGAACGAGGGTGATGTAGTGGTTTGCCTTGGCGCAGGGTCCATTACTCTTTGGGCCAACGCATTACCCAATGAAATGCGGGCCTTGTTGGGAGAGCCGACATGAGTATGTCATTGCTGGATACAGCGCTAACTCAAATGCCCCATTTGCAGGGTCGACTGGTAAAAGGAGCGACTTTGTCTCGTCTGAGCTGGTTTAGAACCGGGGGGCCGGCGGAAGTTCTATTTGAACCCGCAGACGAGGGCGATCTAGTCACTTTTTTGCGACATTTACCAGGGTCAATTCCCGTCACAGTGATCGGCGTAGGGTCAAATTTACTTGTCCGTGACGGAGGCGTTAAAGGCGTTGTTATCAGGCTTGGGCGTGCTTTCTCCGAGATTAAAGCCCGGGGTCAGGTTTTTAARGCAGGAGCCGCAGCAATGGACATCCATGCAGCCAAAGCGGCACAAGCCAATGGCCTCACCGGGCTAGAGTTTCTTGTTGGAGTGCCAGGTACTATCGGCGGYGCGCTTCGAATGAACGCTGGGGCATACGGCTGTGCGGTAGATGCAGTTTTGACCCATGCGAAAGCCATTGACCGATATGGCCATATTCATGAGATAGACACTGAAGATTTTGGGTTCAGTTACAGATCTTGTGCCATAAGCCCTGACATGATTTTCTTGAATGCCTCATTCATATTAAAATACGGCGATAGTGACAGAATTCAGCAGCGGATGGATGAAATTATATCAGAGAGGAAAGAAAGCCAGCCGATCGGAAGCCAGACCGGAGGCAGCACATTTAAGAACCCGCCGGGGAAAAAAGCGTGGCAGCTGATTGATGAAGCTGGCTGCAGGGGAGCTAGCGTCGGCAAAGCGCAGGTGTCAGAAAAACATACTAACTTCCTGATCAATCTCGGCGGCGCAACTGCCTCTGATATTGAGACTTTAGGGGAAGAGGTTCGGCGCAAAGTAAAGAACACATCAGGTATATCTCTTGAGTGGGAAATTAAACGGATAGGCATGGCCGCAGGGGAGATTGCATCATGATGGAGATCACTCGAAAATATTGGCAATCACTGGCCGTGGCACTGCTACTCTCGTTCGCTGGTGCGTCCTACATGCAGACCAAAGTTGCTACTGATGGGTGGGTGATGGACATGACCCATAAGGCTGGCTTCGTACTTTCCAACCTTACTATCGACGGCAATGATCGTACGCCTAGAAACCGGATATTAGCTCAGCTTGATATTGACACTGGTATGCCAATATTGGCAGTGGATTTGAACCGCATCCAAGCGAGAATTGAAAGTCTCCCATGGGTAAARTCGGCCTCGGTGAAACGCGTTTTCCCCGGTGATATTGAAATAGGTATTATTGAACGAGAACCCTTTGCCGTGTGGCAGCTTGATCAAACCCATGTGTTGATTGACCGTGAGGGCGTTGTGATCATCGGCCAAGGCGTATCTGCATTCAGTSACTTGCCACTATTGGTGGGTAAGGGAGCTCCAATTTCTGCGCCGGAACTTTTTGCAATGTTAGATGGCCACCCGGTTTTAGGCCGACATGTAAAAACAGCTGTCCGAGTTGGCGAGCGCCGTTGGGATCTGGTCTTTGCAAACGGTATAAGGCTTAAGCTACCTGCAGATGAGGATTTAAACTATAATAGCAGCGATGCTTGGGAGGCGTTTGTTAGGCTTGAGGCCAATCACCAGCTATTGGCGCGTGAGGTCAACGTCATTGATATTCGTATTCATGATCAATTGATCATGCGCCTCACGCCTAGAGGTAAAAAACTGATAAGTGGTACACAATTGGCTGCATAACTGGGTGTAAGCGCACACTGAAACCCAGAGCGTAGGAAAAGTCGACAAACGGTATGATAAATATGCAAATAAATGGGCAAGACGGCATGATYGCGGCGTTGGATGTAGGGTCCAGCAAAGYTGCTTGCTTGATYGCGCACCGTGGCAGCGGTGGCCAGTTTTTAGTRAAAGGCGTTGGCAATGTTGCCTGTGATGGCGGCGTGGTTGGGGGTGCAGTTGTTGACATGGCCTTGACTGAAAAGGCCATAAAATCTTCGCTTGATATGGCGGAGAAAATGGCGGGCTCTACTGTTAGTGACGTTATCCTGAGCTTCTCTGGCGGCGAGCCTGTAACTCGCGTGATCGAGATAACTACGGCGCTGGAAGGGCCCGCTGTTACCGAGGCTGATGTTAACAGAGCAACAGAGATGGCGAAGGCTAAACTGGAATTGGCCTCAGATACACTTTTGCACTTCTTTCCTGCGGCCTTCAATGTAGACGGAAATTACAGTACAAATTCGCCGCTAGGTATGTACGGAAAACAGCTCGGTATTGCCTTTATGGTGGTAACCGCTTCTTCCGGGCCACTAAAGAACTTGGATGCTTGTGTGCGGCGCGCGCATTTGAACGTAAAAGCGGTGGTGCTGGCGCCCTATGCCGCAGGCCTTGCTTGTTTGGTAGATGATGAGATTGATATTGGTGCTATTTGTATCGATATGGGGGCAGGCACCACTAACCTGTCGATCTACGCGCAGGGAACACTTGTATATGCGGAAGTTCTGCCAATTGGGGGYTCCCARATAACGGAAGAAATAGCGCGCAGTTTGCTGACACCAATAGAYCAAGCCGAGAAACTTAAAAACCTTGGMTCGGCWATTTCTGATGCCGCMGACGAAAGAATAGAAATMGAAGTMTTGCAAATYGGCGAAAGTGGTAGYGACCGTACGTTGCGCATGCCGCGTAGTGCTGTTACGAGTGTTATCCAACAAGAGTTAGAGCTGTTATYTTCCACAATAGCGAAACACATTGAAGCGTCGGGCTATTCGGAATTCGCTGGGCGCCGTGTGGTTTTAACGGGCGGTGTTGCTAGGTGTGACGGTATACGCGACCTGGCTAGCAAGGTCTTAGGCAGGCAAGTCCGGATTGGGTATCCTAAAGCTGTTGCAGGTTTGCCTGGTGCCGCTCAAGGGCCAGGCTTTGCAGGGGCCGTTGGACTGCTGGCATACGCAGCCTCAAAGGCGCATGAAAACTCAGTTTATACAGACAATCAAGACCAAGARACGACAAATGAAGGCGTTTTTGGCAGAGTATCRCAGTGGATTAAAGAAACATTCTAATGGGCACCTGTGGGAACGCTGGTAATGGCGCCGGAAGCAGGATAGAAAAGAACGAACGGAGGAGCAGGATAATGACGATCGAATTTGGAAATACAGAGCTGACTGAACTTGCACCGCGCATTACGGTGATAGGCGTCGGTGGCGCTGGCTGCAATGCCGTGAACAATATGATTGCTGCCGAACTCAACGGTGTTGATTTTGTTGTTGCAAATACAGATGCGCAGTCGCTTGCGACGTCTAAAGCTGACAATAGATTACAGCTCGGCGTGCAGATCACTCAAGGTTTAGGCGCTGGCGCGCAGCCAAAAGTTGGCGCAGCCGCGGCAGAAGAAGCGCTTGAAGTTATCGACGATATGCTAAGTGGCTGCCATATGGCCTTCATTACGGCTGGCATGGGTGGCGGTACGGGMACCGGGGCTGCTCCAGTCATCGCTCGCCGCGCCCGCGAAAAAGGCATATTGACGGTTGGAGTRGTAACACGYCCTTTCCAATTTGAAGGCGGTCGCCGTATGAAAGTGGCGGAAGCAGGTATTGCTGACCTTGCACAGCATGTTGATACCCTGATCATTATCCCGRACCAGAACCTGTTCCGGGTTGCGGACGAGCACACCACTTTTGCAGATGCCTTTAATATGGCGGATGAAGTACTGCATTCAGGCGTTCGCGGTATCACGGACTTGATGGTGACGCCAGGTTTGATCAATCTAGATTTTGCCGATGTTCGCACAGTAATGTCAGAGATGGGTAAGGCTATGATGGGAACAGGCGAAGCTGAAGGTGCAACGCGCGCCCAAGATGCTGCTGCCGCCGCAATTTCTAATCCGCTTCTGGAAGAAGCATCCCTGAAAGGGGCGAAGGGCGTTATTATTAATGTAACGGGCGGCACGGATGTAACGTTGTTTGAGGTTGATCAGGCAGTGAATATGGTGCGCGAGCAGGCAGATCCTGACGCGCTCATMGTGTTCGGGTCGGCGATGGATGACGCTCTTGAAGGTAAACTGAGGGTTTCTGTCGTTGCAACAGGTATTGAAGGCGGTTCGTCCGCAATCGAAATTCCACAGCCAGTTCATAGCCTACCAGCTGCAGCTGAGCCTGAGGAAAAAGTGGCACCAGTTGCAGACAATGCAGTAGAGGTAGGTGAGACAGCGTCTGCTGAGATTGTTCAGGAGGTTGAGGAAACTGAGCAGGAAAACACAGACCAGGCCTCGGATGAGCAGGAAGATGTTTCCGCTGACGCGGAACAAACCGCTGTTGTGGATGTGGTCGTGGAGGCAGCAACGGCGGAGGATGACCTAGAGAAGCTAGCTCTTGCCGCGCAGGAAGACGGCCCACAACTGGAGGCACCGATGCTGCCAAAAGAAGCTGTCTCTTTTACTCAGTCGACGTTCCATGAAGGCGCAGTCGCAACTGATTTGCAGCCAGAACCTGTTGTTGATCAACAAGCTGAGGAAATCGTAAAACCGGAGGCACCTGCAAAACGCTCACTCTTTCAGGTTATGACTGCCGGCCTTCGCAATAATGACGCTGAGAAAGTCGAAAAAGTGGCTGGCCCTGCCGTTTCCAATGATCTGGGGACCGCTGAGCAAGCCTCTAACATGACTGTTGGCGGTGTTAACGCAGAAGATCGTCCAGCGCCTAAAGCCGCCAAAGATCAGCTCGAAATACCAAGTTTTCTCCGCCGCCAGCAAAATTAGGAACGAGATGCAGTTGCGGTTACGTCAACTTGCTTTAAGAAGCCGGGCTCAACGCTCGGCTTTTTTATTGCGAAATAGATCATACTGAATGTGCGAAGATGCAGGGACGGAAAACTTAGTCCTGATCCCATTTGCGGAGGGCCGCAGTATCAGCAACCTTTGCTTCCACCCAGCTGTCGTGGTCTGCAGTGCGCTCTTTTTTCCAAAAAGGCGCTTCTGATTTTAGGAAATCCATCAGAAATTCGGCTGCTTTAAACGCATCTGTACGGTGCGCAGAAGCAGTTATCACGAGAACAATGTTATCCCCGGGCTTGAGCGTTCCGTGGCGGTGTATAACGCGGCAACCGAGCAGGGCCCAGCGGCTCTCTGCTTCTGAGGCTATGCGCCCAAGCTCGCGTTCAGTCATGCCGGGATAATGCTCTAAAGTCATGCTTGATAGCGTTCCGCCGACATCGCGAACGGTACCGGTAAAAGTGACTACCGCGCCGATTGAAGTGGTGTCGGCTTTAAGTAAATCAACTTCTTTGCCTAGATCAAAATCAGCAGCTTGGACCGAAATGGAAGCCATGTTAGCCCCCAGTAACCGGCGGGAAAATGGCGACTTCATCCTGATTAGTCACGGGCGCGTCAAGTCTGGCATGTTCTTGATTTACCGCGACCTTTAATTTGGTCCCAGCCACCAGCGCTGAGGCGTACTGAGGGCCGCGAGCACGGAGGGTATCAAGCAGCGCTTCAACTGTACTGACACCAAATGGCAAATCATAGTCTTCTTCAGAAAGGCCGATCTGTTCTCTCACGCTGGCAAAGTAAATCAGCTGCATCGATTAAACCATATGTTTCAGACCGGCACGCAGATAGTCGATGCCGGTATAGAGCGTAAGGACTGCGGCTAGCCATAGAAGGCCCAGGCCAATCTCATGTGCAGGGACGCCAAATTCAGGTGCGCCGTCGGTCCATATAAGGGCACCAAGTGCAAACATCTGTACTGTTGTCTTCCATTTGGCAAGCACGGTCACCGGCACACTAACTTGCGCGGCGGCCAAAAACTCACGTAGCCCGGATACCAGAAGTTCGCGGCACATAATCACCACCGCGGCCACCACGTGAATGCCGTCGACCCATTTAGCAAACACGAGCATAATGATCACAGCGGCAACCATCAATTTGTCGGCGATCGGATCTAGGAAAATGCCAATTTTAGAAACGCTGCCAGTGGCACGCGCAAGGTAGCCATCAAAGAAATCGGTAATAGCAGCCAGTGCAAAAGTTACAAATGCTATATGGCTGCCCAAAGGCTGTTCCATGAAGAAAGAAGCGACGAGGATCGGAATGACAAATATCCGCGACATAGTAAGTATGTTAGGCAAAGTCCACATGGCCGNRGSGTSYSMWTTNNGKTNNNCRYWKARTYTKCGCCAYMATWWGSKWWANRRKCKRMGMGRWCARTNAYTSGNNTKAANMRTRATCSYRMRYTNTKGCNNKCRATNTSYWTTGSANMRWSMMCTYGNGCGNNCNTTTCGMGGTNCSGTNAMGYCNKKSCWCGMCTNAMTKMKKYGRYMNWGCMARWRTGGWKKWKCMGYGMTYTWTNTKCGCTWSRRYSSANAWGYYRSGMAYRYYKTYRAGRGGTGACTTTTTAATGTCTGCCGAACGCCTTGCCCTATGCGTGCCGATGGCAAATCGATGGGCCTCGTCTCGCAAGCGTTGTAGGTAATAAAGAACTGGATCTGTGAGTGGCATGCTGAATGTTTGTTTGCCGGGCATATGGAATTGTTCGCGGCCGGCGTGCCTGTCGGGGCCTTTCGAAATAGCCACAATGGTTATGCCGGATACGCCGAGTTCTGTGAGTGTGTCAGTGACCGACGAAAGTTGCCCTTTGCCGCCATCGATTAATAGGATATCTGGCCAATGGCCACGTTCTCGGTCGGCGTCCTCTTTCAAAAGGCGCGTGAACCGGCGGTGCATTACCTCGCGCATCATGCCGTAATCATCTCCTGGTGAGAGATCTTCAGATTTGATGTTAAATTTTCTGTAACTGTTCTTCATGAAGCCGTCCGGTCCAGCTACGACCATGCCGCCAACTGCATTGGTACCCTGAATATGGCTATTATCGTAGACTTCAACTGTTCTTGGCAAGATATTTAATTTAAATTTATCAGCAACTTGGTCAAGAAGTTTAATATTGGTTTCTGATTCAAAAATTTTTCTCGTTAAAGCTTCTTTTGCATTTTTTTCAGCCATTTTAGATAACTTCAAAGTAT
>JAESRJ010000038.1 GCA_016764715.1 Kordiimonadaceae bacterium
AACCTATCATATTCGTGTTGAATAGGCATTAATTTAGTAAATGGAGGGTTAATTTGAATTTTATTGTCAGGTCCTCCAAAACCAGTATTTACAAAAGTAGTTGTATAATCAGCTATAATTCTAAGATTAGCAACTAAATATGCTTCTGTTGGTCCAGATTTGGGCAGCCAGTTTAAATATTGTAAAATAAATACTGAAATTGGAAAAGCTTTTCTGGCATTTGAAATATTTGCTTTAATACCAGTTAAATATGAATCTATATTGTAATCTACAGAATTTGAAACAGTAGCGGTTTCAGGTAAATTAATTCCTTTTAATGCAGGGTGACTTCCAAAATGTTGCCCCATTGCTTGAAAAACAGTATCTAATCTACTTGTAATTGTGGGAAGCCATATTTTAGCAATAGAACTTGAGTCTGGATAATATGCCACGCCACCTTTATAATGTGAATCAGTAATTAAATAGTTAGGAACAATAGGAGGGTTGCCATTAAATGTTTTAAATTGGAATTGAAACACAATCTTTTTATCATTTGTCTTAGCTATGTTTAAAATAGAATCGACTAAAGTAAAATCAAAAACATTTTTTTCTAGTTCAATACTATTCCAATCTAGCTTCAATTGCATACCTTCAAAATCAGGATTTCCAACTATTTCAGTAATTTGACTTATATCCATTCCAAAATTTAACATGTAGTTTTTAGGACATTTTGTTAACGGATTCTGCGCATTTAAAATGCAGATTTGTAAACTGATACAAACTAAAATTAATTTAGATAATTTCATCAAATAGATTTAGAAATTTTAATTAAACTTAAAAGGAAATTTTACAAGTTGTTATATAATATTTAAGATAAATTACTTGGATTTTACTATTGTCTTCTTCTTTTTCCGTATTCCTGAAGTATTCTTCTGTTAAAGTCACGTTCAGCTTTTTTTAATCCAATTATAAGTTTATCTATATCTTCTTTTGTGTTATAGATTCCAAAACTTGCTCGGCAAGTTCCTGAAATATTAAGCTTTTTCATGAGAGGCATGCAACAATGATGTCCTGCACGAATTGCAATGTTTTCTTCATTAAGAATTGAAGCTACATCATGAGGATGGATATTTTTAAGATTGAAAGAGATAACACCGATACTTTTTTCTGTTCCTGGACTGTATATGATTATATTTTCTATATTTATTAATTTTTCTAAGGCATAATTTAATAATTCTTTTTCGTGTTTTTCAATAATCGCTTATGCGAGCTTAGTCAGCATGTCTTTGGTATAGGCGGCAAGCCCGTCATGTGCTGCAGCGCGTACTTTGTTCGCCCAGTCTGGGTTAGCAATAAGCGCACGGCCAACTGCCACCAGATCAAATTCTTCATTTTCCATGCGCGCCATCAGTTTGTCTAAATCGACATTCTTCGCTTCACTGAAGCCAGCTTGGCCTTTCTCAGCAAATGCGGCATCTAGGCCGACGCTGCCAACGGTGATGGTTGGCTGGCCGGATAACTTGCGTGTCCAGCCCGCTAGGTTTAGATCGCTGCCTTCAAATTCAGGGTCCCAGAAACGGCGTGTTGAACAATGGAAAATATCAACACCTGCATCTGTAAGCGGCGCAAGGAACTGCTCCAGCTCAGTTGGGTTCACAGCTAATTGCGCATCGTATTCCTGCATTTTCCACTGTGACCAGCGGAGGATGATTGGGAAATCAGCTCCGACCTCAGCGCGAATGGCTTTGATGATCTCCGCCGCGAAACGTGTGCGCGCGACCAGCGAACCGCCCCACTGGTCTGAACGTTCGTTCAAGCCAGACCAGAAGAACTGATCAAGCAGATAGCCGTGCGCGCCGTGAATTTCGACGCCGTCAAAACCGATAGCTTTGGAATCTGCGGCAGCTTTTGCAAAAGCTGCAATCACATCGGCGATATCTTCTTCATTCATCTCGTGGCAGCGTTTCTTGCCAGGCATCACTAGGCCGGAAGGGCCAAAGCCGGGTACATCGCCGTCAGGCTCAGTGCCGGGTCTGCGTACAGCGCCGACGTGCCAAAGTTGAGGCATGATCTTGCCGCCTTCAGCGTGCACTGCATCAACAACCTTCTTCCAGCCCGCTAGCTGGTCGTCACCGTAAATATAGGGCACGTTAGGGTAACCGTTCGCGGCTTTGTGGCCAACGCAGGTGCCTTCTGTAACAATTAGGCCAACGCCGCCAGCTGCTCGTTTGCGGTAATATTCTACATTGAGATCGTTTGGCACATTGCCCGGCGAAAACGAACGCGTCATCGGCGCCATCACAATACGGTTGGACAATGTAAGCTTTTCGGTTTTAAACGGTTTGAAAAGAAGGTCAGTACTCATAGCAATTTTAGTCCTGTCAAATGGTCCGGGTCCTACTGTCCCGCGTATAGATAGTAAGTTAGAGTGGAAAATAGAATTCCGTGCGCGATTTTCAAGTGAGTATTTCTGGCCTAGGATAGAAGAGAAATTGCTGGCTCTGGGATATGGGGATAGCATAGGGTCTGTAATGTGRYCRTATAAGGGAGTGGGAATGATGATCGTTAAAATAATGGGAATGATTGTGGGCTTCATTTTGGCGGTGTCGGTTTCCGCGCATGTCGGYGCCGCAGAGCCAAAAACAGCCCATGACTTCATGCTGAAATCCATCGACTATACTGATTTGCCGTTGAGCCAGTATGCGGGAAAAGCAGTTTTGGTAGTTAATACGGCGTCCTTGTGCGGCTTCACCCCGCAATATGAAGGCCTGCAGAAGCTCTGGATAGATTATAAAGACAAGGGTCTTATCGTGCTGGGTGTACCTGCCAATGACTTTGGCTCGCARGAGCCGGATAGCGAAGCCGATATCAAGAAATTCTGCGAAGTGAATTTTCAGGTGGATTTTCCGATGACAAAGAAGATGGTCGTTAAAGGCGGAAAAGATACCGCTGAAATTTATGACTGGTTTGCGGAAATGCTTGGTGAAGACAGCCGCCCCAAATGGAATTTTCACAAGTATTTGATCAACCGCAACGGTAACGCCGTGGCGTTTTTCCCTAGTGACGTGAAGCCAAATTCCCAGAAATTACTGGCCGCCATCGACAAAGTGTTAGCGGAGTAAACTGCTAACACGTCCGCCGCTACCTAGTGCACTTGCCGAGCTTTCCTAAGGCGTTAAGCCAATAAGTCCGCTACTATTTCTTTGAAAGGGCGGCTTTCATCCTGCAGCGATTTGGCGTCCACTGGCACGCGAGCACGGATCAGTTTCTTTGCCTGCATAAACTCCGCAATACGGCCAACGCAGTCTGCCGCGATCAACTTGCCTTCTTTCAAGTAGAAGAAAGCGACCGACCTATTGGCTGGGCTGCCACGTGTTACCACAGTGTCAAATCCGTCTGATAAGCCGGCGATCTGTAGTTTCAGCCCGTATTGGTCGGACCAGAACCACGGCAGCTCGTCGTAAGGCTCTGCGTCACCTAGCATGTGTGCAATAGCTGTTTTGGTTTGGTCAACGGCGTTTTGAACGCTTTCCAGCCGCAAGTCAGTGCCGTAAAAACTGTTGTACCACCAGGCCACATCACCGACGGCGTAAATGTCTGGGTTGCTAGATTGGGCAAACTCATTCACTTGTATGCCCATGGGTGTGGTTGTAAGCCCTGCGCCGTCAGCAAGTTCTTTATTTGCAATTAACCCAATGCCTGCGATCACAAGGTCGGCTTCAAAACGCGAGCCGTCCTTGGTCAATACTGCTTCTACAGTACCGTCGCCTTCAAAGCTGGTTACCATCTGTCGGGTGCGGATATCAACGCCTTCAGATGTATGCAGTTCCTTATAAAACTCTGAAACCTCTGGCGCCACCACGCGGGCCAAAATGCGGTCTTCTGCCTCTAGCACYRTTACSTGCTTGCCTGCTTTGCGAGCAACAGAGGCGATCTCRAGCCCAATATAGCCACCACCGACAATAACGATCYTGTTCGCCGYGTYAAAAGCAGGGCGCACWGCATCTGTATCAGCGGCCGTGCGGATATAGTGGAGGCCRGGCAAGTCAGCGCCCGGGCAACTAAGCTTGCGGGGCCTGCCGCCCGTGGCGATTAAAAGCTTATCAAAGGCCAGWGTTTCGCCTCCGGCCAATGTCACAGTTTTAGCGGCAGGGTCGATGGTGTCAGCACGAGAGTTGAGCCTTACCGTAACGCCTGCTTTCTCGTACCCTGTTTCGCGTAGGATAGGCAGTCGGTCAGCGTTCAATTCCCCGGCGAGATAGGCCTTGGAAAGTGGGGGCCGCTGATAGGGRATGATGGCCTCTTCAGTYACCAGYGTAACGTCGCCCTCRAAYTTTTTCTGTCGCAAAGTAGTGACAGCYTGMGCMGCCGCGTGCCCGCCACCKATAATKACGATYTTKGTCACTTTAAAACCCTCTGAGCGGCATATCWGCYGGMCGGCGTAGCCARTTGCTTTCAGGGTAATGCWCRYTGCCTTCAGTCATRTGAAGGGTGAAAGCATGGCGRGATTTAYYYGACCGATTGGCTTTAGACATGTGCGGGAAAAGCCCAGTGAAAATAAGCGCAGTCCCCTTAGGGGCTTCAAGCGGCACTAAATTCTCACTTTCATAAGGCGAGGTATCCAACGTTTCAAAAAAGGTGCCATCGCCGTCCAGCTCTCTTTTGRAAAGTGACTTCGGCAGCGCAGACCCAGCCTTGCCTGGAATGCCCCACAGGCACCCGTTTTCTGTGGTAGCATCTTCAAGCGCGATCCAAATACCAACAACCGACTGCGGGTCTGAATGCAGGTAAGTCGCGTCCTGATGGCAAATAACTTCATCGCCWATAAGAGGCTGCTTGAAAATATACATGGACTGCAGCAGCAGCGGCACCGAGAAGCCTAGCCCCTCACACAGTGTTTCAATGCGTTCCTGCCGGCACACTTTGCTAAAAACATCATCAAGGTCATGCATTGCATGGCCCACTTTATTAAGTGCAAGCGGTAATGGCTTGGTCAGGTTCCCGCCTTCGTCAAACGCTTCCTTCTCAAAGAAAAACCGGGTTAGATGGCCAGACTCCAGAAAATACTGATCCTGTTCATGGGCTTTGCTGATGCTGGAAAAAACAGATTTATGCTCTTCAATGTTAAAGCCGGAAACCATTTCTGCCATGCGGTCTTTCAAGGCGTCACAGTCTTCATGCGAAATGAAGTTATCCAGCACAAGGATATTGTCACGGCCGTAAGCGGACGCCATTTCAGGCGTTAAGGACAGAAAATTACTGGCGTCGAAACGAGGCACCATTGGTAGCTCCTATATGCAAAATATCAGCAGAGGTGAATTTAAACTAAGCAAACACGGCTCGGCTTGCTCGTCAATACTTGCATGAAATCGACCTAGTAGGGTAGGGATTGTTACAGATATCTCAGGGGAGAAGATTTTTGCCGTTTACCGAAATACTGTTAGTCGCAGGTTTGCTTATCACAATTGGGCTTTGCGTTGCTTTGATGCGGCAACTGGCAGGATTAAAAGCAGAGGCAAAATCAGCCGACGCCCAGAACTTGATGGTGGCAGTGCATTCGCGTGTTGGCGATATGGCTGATCAAGCGGACAGGCGCGACACCGTACGGCGCCAGGAGCTTTCGGAACAGCTGCGGGAGAACCGCGAAGAAATGGCAAAATCGATTAGCAGCTTAGCAGAGACCGTACGCAGGCTGGGTGCGGAACAAGCCGAAGGCCAAACCCTGTTCCGCGAAAAGCTTGACCAGAAGATGAAAGAGCTGCGGCAGGAAAACAGCCAGAAGCTTGATGAAATGCGCAAAACGGTGGACGAAAAACTTCAAACCACGCTTGAGCGCCGTATCAGCGAAAGCTTCAAGACTGTGTCTGAGCGGTTGGAAGCGGTGCAGCGCGGCCTTGGGGAAATGCAGAATCTCGCCGTCGGCGTTGGTGATTTGAAACGGGTTCTCACCAATGTGAAATCGCGTGGTGTGTTCGGCGAAGTACAGCTGCAATTGCTGATCGAAGATTTCCTGACGGCTGAGCAGTATAAAGCCAATTACGACTGCGGCAAAAAATCAGGCACGATGCGGGTCGAGTTTGGTATTCGCATGCCGGGCAGTGAAGAATGTTATATGCCGGTTGATGCAAAATTCCCGACGGAGGACTACGAACGTTTGCTCACGGCAGTCGAAGCCGGAGACAAAGAAGGCATCGATACCGCTTCGAAGGCGCTTGTTCGAAGGGTCAAACTATTTGCCAAAGATATATCTCAGAAATATATCAACCCGCCGTTTACGACACGAGAGGCCATTCTTTTTGTGCCAACTGAAGGACTGTACGCTGAAGTGCTGCGTTCACCGGGGCTAATCGAGACACTGCAGCGCGACTATTCGGTGACAGTAACGGGGCCAACTAACTTCCAGGTGTTGCTCAGCACGTTCCGGATGGGCTACCAGCAGGCAGTTATGCAAGAGCACGCTTCTGAAGTGTGGAAGGTGCTGGGTGCAGTGAAGAAAGAATTCAACAACTACGGTGAGCAAATTGCCGCCATGGGCAAGAACGTTCAGGCGATGGATAAGCATATCGACAAGTTAGAAACCCGGAAAAACGTGATGCTGCGGGCGCTTAAGAATGTTGAAGTTATAGAAAATGACAAGGCTGATGCTTTGGCTGAGGATTTATCGGAATAATTTTTTCGCAGGAATTCTGATGTTGTATGCGGGAAACCGCTGAAAAGTGGGCAATTTAGCGCTACCAACTTCAAATGTGTTTGCAATGGGGCAATTGTTGCGGTGAAGCGTGCATTAAATGCGGTGGAGGCTATTGAAAAACGTTCCCGTCATCCCTAAATTAGATGTGTAGAGACGAGAGCAGTTCAAACAAAAATAGAAACTGCCTCAAACGACAGCAAAATATGGTTCGGATCATAAAAACAAAGACCGAACAACCCTAGATGAGCACGAGGAGTTCACGATGTTTACGATATTATTGGCGGCTGCCGCCACTGCACAGGCACCTGACACAAAACTTAATCGCAGTGTTGCGAAGCGCTCTTGGCGCCGTTATCGCCGCGCACGCCGTCTAGCGAGCCTGACACTATCCCATTAATTTAAGACTGTGACGAAATGGTCACCTGTTCTTTTGTCTCTGCTGCCCCCAGTAAGACATCCCAAGAAGAACAGGTGGTCTGGCCGGGTCCCGGATGCGCACACCCCTGACCCAAGCCCCTAGATGCCATACGGGCCCGGCCACAAATATGTTCTGAGTACGACGACGACAACCAAGCTTTTTTCCCAACAAGCTTTGGTTTTTCTAAACTGCCCAAGTACTGGCGCCTCTTATCCCAAGGAGGCGCCATTTCTTGTTCCTAAGCCTTCCTTGTCTCTTCCGCGCCTTAAGTGATAAGCATACAGCGACATGAATATGTAGGCAGCCTTGTGGAAGACCTTTTATCAAAATTTAGCCCGGACGATAAGTCTGGCCCCAATTGGCTGGCGGAGGCTGAGATGATCCGCCGGTACGGAAAAGCAGTGTGCGGTGTGGATGAGGTGGGCCGAGGGCCGCTTGCTGGCCCCGTTGTYGCTGCCGCCGTKATCCTGGACCCCRCCGCCATCCCTGAAGGCCTGAATGATAGTAAAAAGCTAACCAAGAAAAAACGGGCCAGTCTATTCGATCTCATCAATGAGCAAGCTCTGGCGGTTTCAATTGCTGAAGCAAGCGTGGTTGAGATTGATGAGATTAATATCCTGCAAGCCTCCCTTCTGGCGATGCGCAGGGCAGTGGCTGGGCTGAGGGTGGCCACTGACGCAGCCCTGGTTGACGGTAATAAAGACCCGTCGCTTGGCATGCCCACTTTGACGATGATTGAAGGGGATGGCAGGTCTTTTTCGATCGCTGCGGCCAGCATTGTCGCAAAAGTTTTTCGCGATCGTTTGATGGAAAAGTTGGGAAAAGAACATCCTGAGTACGGATGGGCACAAAACGCAGGATATGGTGTGCGAGTTCATATGGACGCACTAAAGCTTGTGGGTGCAACAGTGCATCATCGGCGTAGTTTTGCCCCGATTCGCGATATTTTACGTGAAGAATAACTTACAAACCGTTGATTCATATCAAAGAATCACTTGACCTCGAGTCGTTTTCGACTCWTGCTTGTCGTACATATTTACTGGAATTTTCCAAAAATTGCAGCTCAAAATGGGCGCTTTCCGGTGAATAGGGATGGAGAACATAGTAATGGCACAMGCCAAGAAACCCGCTCGAAAGAGTGGGAACCAAGAAGCCTTGCCGCTTAATAAAATACTGCAAGGTGACTGTATTGACGCGATGAATGCGCTACCTGAAAAATCAGTAGACGTTATTTTTGCCGACCCCCCTTACAACATGCAGCTCAAAGATACACTGAAGCGACCTGACAATAGCAAGGTCCACGGCGTGAATGATGCATGGGACAAATTTTCTAGTTTCAAAGCGTATGATGATTTTACCAACGCTTGGCTTACGGCAGCGCGCCGTGTGCTRAAAGACACSGGCACCATTTGGGTGATCGGTAGCTACCATAATATTTTTCGGGTTGGTGCAAAGATGCAGGACCTTGAATACTGGATTTTGAACGAYGTTATCTGGCGTAAGTCGAACCCAATGCCTAATTTCCGCGGTACGCGCTTTACCAATGCGCATGAAACGCTGATTTGGGCGGCCAAGTCTGCGGACAAAGGCGGCTATACTTTCAACTATAACGCCATGAAGGCGATGAACGACGATACCCAGATGCGGTCTGATTGGACCCTGCCAATTTGCGCTGGGCACGAACGCATTAAGATCAATGGCAAAAAAGCCCACGCAACGCAGAAGCCGGAATCGCTGTTGTACCGGGTGATAATGTCGTCGACTAAACCGGGYGATGTTATTCTTGACCCGTTTTTTGGCACGGGCACCACGGGCGCGGTGGCTAAACGCCTTGGCCGCGACTTCATCGGCATTGAGCGCGAACCTGATTATATCAAAATCGCCACCAAGCGTATTGCAGAGATCAAAACACTTGGTGTGGAAGCGCTTGAATATACCAAAAGTAAACGCAGTGAGCCCCGTGTGGCTTTTGGTTCGATTGTTGAGCGCGGTATGATTACGCCTGGCACCACTCTCTATGACAGCAAGCGCAAGTTCGCAGCACGCGTTCGTACTGACGGCACGCTTGTTGCCAACTCTGTTAAGGGCTCTATTCACCAGGTTGGCGCTGGCGTGCAGGGTGCCCCGGCGTGCAACGGCTGGACGTTCTGGCACGTAGAAAACAAAGGCAAGCTGTTGTCGATTGATGTATTTCGCCAGCAAGTGCGCGAGGAAGCGCACTAGTTTGTCATCGTAAATTCCTGAGATGCGGACCCTATCCGCACCTCACTCCGACGGCGCCTCTCAATGCCCATTGAGGGGCGTCTTTCGTTTTAAGCCTTTTTTGTACTGGCCCTATTCGTACTTCAAAGCCGYRATTGGGTTKGCYCGTGCGGTTYTGAAGGCATGGCCMGCWACWGTTAGGCAWGCGATCARYAARGCYGCGGCYCCWGCRGTWATGAAATARACTGGGCTYARMTCWATCCKRTARACAAARCCMYYWAGCCAGCTGTCAGCCACAAACCATGCGATGGGCCATGCAACAATGTTGGCAAACAAAACGGGTTTAGAAAACTGGAAAGTTAGCAGGGCCACAATATCGCGGACCCGTGCCCCCATCACCTTGCGGACGCCAATTTCCTTGATGCGGCGCTCCGCAGTGAAGGACGCAAGGCCGTAAAGGCCGAGACAGGAAACCAATATAGCGAAGAGCGAAAAGCCAGCAAACATTTGCCCGCGTTTTTCGTCAGCTTCATAGTAGCTGTCAAACCCTTCAGAAACAAAGCTCTGATTAACTGGTACAATGGGCGCTAATTTCTTCCAAATTTCTTCGATGGCCAATAGCGTTGAGGCCTGATTTCTTTCTTCCAAGTGAACGTTCAGTATCTGTAAATGACTGCGCTGCAAGGTGAACATGTTCGGTTCTAWCTTGTCGCGGACTGATCGCAGGTGCATATCTTTCACAACACCGATGATACGGACGTCAATGAAACCGCCAGTTCTTGATTGAATTTTCTGAATGGTTTGGCCAACGGCCTCTTTCGCGCTATCAAAACCAAGGTAACTCACGGCTGTTTCGTTGAGGACGGTGGTTTGCTGTTCGTTGTTGCCTGCAGTGGCTTCTCTAACCAGATCACCCTGTCGGTCTTCTGAGAAAAGTCTGCCTGCCACTAGTTCGGCGCCGAAAAACTGCAATGTATCAAAATCCACCATGAAAGGTTCGAGCTTCAAGGACTGAGTGGCTCCGGAATTATGACGTCTAACYGGGAAGCCCCATACTCCTCGAACGGGCAAGGGACGGCGCGAAAAGGCGACTTTTTTAACACCAGGAAGGCTTGCTATCTCCTGTTTGATGGTGCCTGCAACTTCTCGCACGGGCCCGTACGTCATGTTTTCAAGGGCWATGCGGTCTGTTTTGTCAAACCCGGCGTCAATRTCGCGCGCATAATTGATCTGGCCGTAAATTACAGCTGTGGTGATCATTAGGCCAATGGCGATTGTGAATTGTAGCATGGTCAAGGCACCGCGAACCTTTGTAGAGCCGACTACYGCCGCGCTGCTGGAATGCAGCACGTGAGCCGGACGGTAGGCGGAAAGCTTCAGCGAAGGGTAAGCGCCAGCGCTAAGGCCAATAACGGCAACGACAGCGGCGAGACCCGCGAGCACAGCTGGGTCACGGAAATCATCRAAACTAAGACTGGTGCCAAGGAAATCGATTACCCACGGCARGCCAATTTCTACAATCGTGAAGGCGAGTAGCARGGCGATRGTCGTGGTAAGCAAGGCTTCGCCTAAGAATTGGCCAATCAATTGACGGCGGGAGGCACCGACGACTTTTCTAAGCGCTATTTCTTTTGMGCGGAGTGATGCACGCGCAGTGGAAAGGTTGGTGAAGTTGATGATGGCGATCACAAGAATAAGAAACGCAATCACTGTGAAACTGTAAACCACCATGATGTCGCCTGGCGGTTTCATCTGGAATTTACCAGTAGAATGCAAGTGAATGTCCGCCAACGGAACATAGCGAAACGACATAAATTCGCTTGCCGTTTGGCCTGCAGTAATTTGATTACCTGGTACCGCGTTTTTATCGAACCACGCAGGGAAACCAGCCTGCAAACTTGCAACTTCACTTATGTCAGTTAGCTTCAGATAAGTATAAAGGTAAGGCGAAACCCACCACTGGGCTACCCACGGCTGGCCAGCGACACTTTGCTCGCTGAACTGCATTAACACATCAATATTGAGATGGGTGTTCTCTGGCAGTTCTTTCATGACGGCGGCTACTTTTAAAAGCGGTTGCCCCGCGCCAAGACTAAGCACTTTGCCAACGGCAGGCTCCGTGCCGAAATATTTCTCAGCAATGCTTTCCGTGATGGTAACCGAGGTAAAGTCGCTGAAGGTATTAGCGCGGTTCCCGGCAACGATCTCAAAATCAAATACTTCGAAGAAAGTAGGGTCCACCATCCAGAAGTTTTCAACGTCCTTGACGTCGCCGTGCTCAACAAGGAATTCTTCCGGATACATGCGTGTGCTGGTTTCAATCGAACCAGGAAACGCCATGGTGAGCGGCAGCGCGATCGCGCCCGGCGCGTAAGCAATTGAGTTGTTGTCTTGCCCCGGGTTGTTGAACACCGCTTCCATGCGCACAATACGGTCGTGATTAGGCAGCGTTTTATCGTAGGAAAGCTCGTTCCGTACGAACAGGAAAATAAGCAAACAAGCAGCAAGCCCAATGGTCAGGCCGCCTATATTGATAAAGCTGTATAATTTGTGCCGTACTAAGTTACGGATCGCTGTTGTGAAATAATTTTTAAGCATGCTGTTTCCTGCTCTTTAACTTTTTGTCGTGATTGGTATCGTTCTTATTATTCGTATTTGAGCGCGGCGATTGGGTTCGCTCGGGCTGTCTTGTAAGCGTGCCCTGCAACGGTTAAGCAGGCGATGGTCAGGGTAAGGGTGCCTGCCGCTATGAAATAATAGATGCTCAGGTCGATCTTAAACACAAAACCGCTTAGCCAAGCATCGGACACATACCATGCAATGGGCCATGCGACGAGATTTGCGAGCAGCACCGGCTTGGAAAACTGGAACGTCAGCATTGCCACTATGTCGCGCACGCGCGCGCCCATAACTTTTCGTACTCCAATTTCTTTTATGCGACGTTCTGCAGTGAAAGAGGCAAGGCCGTAAAGCCCAAGGCAAGAAACAAGCATGGCGAATATCGAGAAGCCCGCAAACATTTGCGCGCGTTGCCGGTCAGGCGCATAAAACACTTCAAAGCTATCTGTCAAAAACAGTGGAGAGATGGGCAGCTGTGGCACATGTCGGGCCCATATTTCTTCGATCTGCAACAAGGTAGCTTCTAATTGTAATGGATCATACTGAATGTTGAGGATTTGCTGAGGCCCTTCTCTAAGGGTGAACATATGAGCACCCATCACATTCCGCAGCGATCTTAGGTGCATATCTTTTACCACCCCCACAACAGTTGCATCCTTGTAGCTACCGTTGAATTGCACGATTTGAATGACCTCGCCTAAAATGGCTTCCGGGCTGTGGTAGCCTAAATAGCCGATKGCCGTTKCATTAACGATGGTTGTTTCTGTTCGGTTGGCGCCCTCGCTCGCTGCACCAGCAGGTAAATCTCCCCTGCGGTCAGCTGAGAAAAAGCGTCCAGCAACCAGTTCGGCGTTGTAAAACTGTAATGTCGTGAAGTCGACGGGGATGCTTTCAAGCTTAAGGCCCAGGCTCGGGTCCAGTTTCGTGCCCTGAACTGGGAAATCTCTATAGCCCATGAGGGGCAAAGACCGACCATTAAAGGATGTGGCTTTCACCCCGGAAAGGCCTTCGATTTCCGCACGGATAGTATTGGCCACATTCCGTACGGAGCGCACGGTCATATTTTGTAGAATAAGACGCTCTTTTTTGTCGAAACCGCTTTCAATTTTTTGCGCATACTCCAGTTGGCTATAAATAACCGAGGTGGTGATGATAAGGCCGATAGCAATCGTGAATTGGATCATTGTCAACGCGCCGCGCAGCTTTACGGTACCAAGAGCAGCTGAACTATTTGAATGGAGCACCTGCGCCGGCCTGTAGGACGATAATGTTATAGAGGGGTAAGCGCCCGCACTTAGGCCAATTACAGCAATCATTGCAACGAGACCAGCTTGCACGACAGGGTCACGGAAATGATTGGAACTTAACATTGTATCCATAAAGGCGCTGAATGTGGGCAGGGCAAGCTCAACTATGGCAACTGCAAACAGTAATGAAATGCCCGTCGTTAAAATGGCTTCTCCAAGGAACTGGCCGATGAGCTGCTTTCGGGTCGCCCCCACTACTTTTCTAAGGGCKATTTCCCGCGCGCGGAGCGAAGCGCGAGCTGTAGACAAGTTGGTGAAATTGATAATAGCGATGATCAAAATAAGGACCGCAATTCCTGTAAAGCTGTAAACTACAATAATATCCCCGCCGGTTTTCATCTGAGAGCCGCCTGTTGAATAAAGGTGGATATCTCTGAGGGGCATAAAGCTGAAAGAATTGTGGTCACTAGGTTTTTGGTCGGGGGCGAGGCCTGGCCCCGGTATGGCATTTTTGTTGTACCAATCAGGTATGCCAGCGAGAAGTGTCGCGGCAGCTTCAGCGGACGTTAGTTTAAGGTAGGTAAATACATTTGCGGCTGTCCACCATTCTGTAACCCAGGGCCTTCTAGCATACCTKCGTTCATCGAAGTTCAATATGAAATCAATATCAAGGTGGCTATTTGTGGGCAGRTCTTTCATCACAGCGACTACTTTTACGGGCGCGCTAGAACTACCGAGACCAAGAGTTTTACCTACTGCTGGTTCATCCCCAAAGAATTTTATTGCCATGGTTTCTGAAATCACGACCGACTGAAAATCATTAAAAGTTGCGGCACGGTCGCCTGCTACCATTTCTAAGTCAAAAACCTTGAAGAATGTATCGTCCACCAGCCAGAATGTCTCGGTAAAGCGAATGTCTTCCTGCTGGACAAGGAACCCTTCGCGCACCATCC
>JAESRJ010000187.1 GCA_016764715.1 Kordiimonadaceae bacterium
AGCCACTTCGCGCGCGGCTTCCAGCACCGCTGCCGTTCGGTTTACTGGCTCACCAGATTTGCGGTGTTCCGCCATCACCCGGAATGAGTTCTCAACCATCACAACTGCACCATCCACCATCATACCGATGCCAATCGCCAGTCCAGCGAGCGACATCAGGTTGGCCGACAGACCTGCAATCTCCATAAAGATAAAGGCGATCAACATCGCTAACGGCAAAGCCATAATCACTACAAATGCGGACCGCAGCTCACCGAGGAACAGGAACAAAACAATCGCTACCAAGACCGAGCCTTCAATAAGGGCATTGGTTGCGGTAGACACGGCTTTTTCCACCAGTTCCGTTCTGTCATAAATCGGTTTGATAATCACGTCGTCAGGTAGGGATTTTTCGGCAATCGCTACCTTTTCTTTCACTGCATCCACGACGTTCTTGGCATTTTCCCCGATGCGCGACAGCGCCATGCCGAGCACAACTTCCTTGCCGTCACGGGTTACAGCCCCGAACCGCAAGGCACCTGCCTGTACGATTGTGGCAACATTTTTCAGATAAACCGGCGTGCCGTCCTCAACTTTGACAACAATATTGCCAATATCGGCTTCGTTTTGTGCCAGCCCCAATCCTCGGACAAGATATTGCTCGGGCCCTTGATCGATATATTGACCGCCAACCTGTCGGTTATTGGCCTGAATGGTCTCAATAATGTCGCGGTAGCCAAGGCTGTATTTGATGAGCTTGAGCGGATCGATCTGAACCTGATATTGACGTTCCTGACCGCCCCACGACATCACATCGTCAACACCTGGCGCTGTACGCAGGATCAGTCGTATAGTCCAATCTTGCAAGGTGCGCAGGTCCATGTCGCTCGCGCCGTTTTGCAGCGTTTCGTCCTTGCGCTCTACCGTGTACCAAAAAACCTGCCCTAACCCTGAAGTGTTCGGGCCCATTTCAGGCGTACCGTAGCCTTCGGGGATGCGGTTACTGACTTCGGCTAGCCGTTCGGTTACCAGTTGGCGGACAAAATAAATGTCCATATCGTCTTCGAAATAGACGGCTACATAAGAGAGACCAAATAGACTGACCGAACGAATTTCCTGTACGCCCGGCAACCCGGCCATCCCGGATTCAATTGGAAAGGTTAGTAGTTTCTCCACATCTTCGGCGGCAAGGCCGGGGGATTCTGTGTAGATGTTGACCTGCACTGGCGTGACGTCGGGAAAGGCATCTATGGGCACATTGCCTACAGCCCGCCACCCTAGAAACGCAATAGAGGCAAAGATGATGATGACCAGAAATTTATACTGGAGCGAATTTTCTACGAGTTTATTTAACATTATTGCTGCTCCTAATGCCCGTGGCCTGAGCCCATCTTGGTCTTCAAGATGAGAGATTTAATCAGGAAAGCTTGCGCGGTGACAATTTCGTCCCCGGCGACTAGCCCCGAAAGAACTTCGGTCCAGCCCCCTCGGGTGATACCKGTTTCAACAGCCGTAGGATGCAGCTCATCACCTTCCAGCTTGAATACAATTTGCTGACCTTCCAGAAGCAGAATCGCGCTATTGGGCGCTGCTGTAACAATGCTGCTTTCTTGGGTTGCTATGGCAACGTCTACAAACTCACCGGGGTGAAGAGTATCAGCACTGTTATCGACTTCAATTCTAACGGCCAGCGTCCGCGTTTTTTCATCCACCATATGGTGGACCTGAATAACAACGCCTTCCACACGGAGGCCCCCTTTAGTGATCCAGGCAGGCGCCCCCGACTTAACCCGTGCGGCAGTGCCGGGCTGCAACTGCGCTTCGACCCAAATACGGTTTTCGTCGCCGATAGTAAAAAGAGGATCGCCCGGCTCAACAAATTGACCAACAATGAATTCGTCGCTGAGAATGGTACCAGCTTGTGTTGCCACAAGGTCAAACCGGCCAGCCGCCGTTGATAACTTGCCACTTTTGATCATGGCCGAGAGCTGGGTCTCGGTCATCCCGTAAGCGAGCACTTTGGCCCTTGCCTGCTCGGCGCCGATCCGAGCTTCAAGGAAATGCTGGGCCGAGACAACATCGCGCCCCAGTGTCTGCGTGCGGGCCCATTCTTTTTCTGCCAGGATCAAGCCGCCTTGTGCTTCTGCCATCTGAACGCTGGATAAAGTAACAAGCCCCCTGCCAGTTTCAACTTGGGCCCCCATCCTGACATGGCGGGTAATCACTTGCGCGGCAATCCGCGAGGTAATTTGGCTGGTCGCATAGCGGTTAATGGTAACTTCACCTGGCGCGGCAATTGTCTCCGTCAGGGAACGACGGGTGACGGGGGCGGTAACAATACCAGCCTTCTGCCGTTCACTAGCAGTGAGCGTGATAACCTCTTCCTCTTCACCCCCGTGTTCTCCGTGTTCATCCTGCTCGCCGTGCTCATTCTGATCACCCTCACCACGCTCGTCTTTATTGGCGTGTTGTTCTTGCGCCGCCACCGCGTAATATGACGGCACTACCACGCTGAAAAGGCAGTTCGCAAACAAAGGCGCTGCGATAAACATCGCGGTGTATTTTACTGTATTTTTCATTTTTGTGTCTCCAACCATTCATCGAGGGTACCAGCAGCACTTTGCCAATTGAACCATGCACTCCAGAGCCTTCCGTTAAGCTCGATAGAGGCGGTTTCCGCCATAAAGGTCTGATTAAGTTGAATGAAATAATTGAGCGGACTGACCGCCCGAGTTTTCACAAGTTTTTCAAGCAGTGCCCGTTGCTCGCTAAGTGGTTCAACACCGTAGGCCTGCCAATCTTGCCAGGCTGCTGAAGCAGCGGTGTACCGCATCAGACTGGCATCATAGCGGGCCCGAACTTTGCTTTGGACAACGAAATATTCTTGCTCAGCCTCGATAAAATCCRCCCCGGCGGCCTGAACGCGTGATTTAAAATTATTGCGAACAGCAAGCGGCAGGGAAAACGAGAGGCCAATGAGGTTGCTTCGACCTTCTTTACCAACTCGTAGTTCAACCGTCGGATCCTGCTTGCGCGATGTCTTTGCCACTTTTATTTGGGCACGRGACACTTCYGACCGTGCACGSGCCARRCGCAGTTCGGGCAGATCAGTGTTGAATTCACCGRTGATTTTCTGGCCCGCAGGGTGCGGCATTCCCATCAGATTTGGCCAGAACTGCCGATCTGAGCCAACAGCAAAGATTAGGGTTTCCGAGGCTTTTGAGAGCGCGCCGTCTTCGCTATTTAGGGCAATACGTGCTTCGGCAACGGCCAGCATTGCTGTCAACAGTTCCGAGCGTGGCAATTCGCCCGCTTCGTTCAAACGTTTGGCGACAGCCAGAAAACGCTCACTGAGCACCGTTCGTTCTTGAGCTACAGCAAGCGCACGACGGGCAGTGTGATACTCTGCAAGAGATGTGAGTATATCGGTCAAAAGGCTTTTGCGTACAAGCGCCAATGCCGCTTCTGCAGCGCGCACCTCGGTGATGCCAACGGCATTGCGGGCCCCGCGTTTGCCGGACCAATCGAACGCCTGCGACACACCGACTTCGCGGGTGATCACTTCAGCATTCTCATACCCCACTTGAATTTCAGGGTTATAGATTGGCCGGGATTTCCCCTGTGACCTCGCTTTKGTGGCCCGAAGGGCCGCCTCTGCGGCAATCAAGGTTGGGTGATTACCAGTTACTTGTTGGATAAATTCGTAGAGTACGGGCCTTTCTCGGCCATCCTCCACTGCTAACGCTGGCTGAGGTACAATGCTTGTACAATAGCCGASCGCAGCGACGCCCAWAAGGGCGCGACGCATCTTTTTCATGCAGTAATTCTCTCAAAATGAAATACTCGCTTCCAAAAGTTGCCAGATTAAACGGCAGCTTCAGAGGCATTTGTCCGAATTATAGAAATGAGAGATTYTGTGTRGGTGGGTGTAGCCCTGGYTTYGGGTGGAGACCAGAAGCAAWTAAATCGAAAAACGGAGTAGTCTTAATTACCAAGTCCGATACATGAGAATAGGTGTCTANCCCCAATTGAAACATAATGATGAAATCCATGGGACATGCAGTGCAAATCCATGTCACTTGTTCCGATATTTACGTCAGAGTGATCGACTTCAGAGTGTTGGCCTGAAAATTCCAAAGGGTCCATAATCACTAGATCAAAGACCGGAACTGCCATAAACACTGACAAAAGGAATATTTTTAGAAATTGTCTCATTGAAACTTTACACAGACTTTATGACGAACAGATCTRAACATATTGTTACTAMTAATCGTTCTTATCTCTATGTTCAATAGCTATCACAAGAATGTGWCTTTTTTAKAACCCARGTYAGCTAACATAYTGTTATATCATTACTTTTAKYATATTTCAATGCTGAAGAACTGCGTCAACAAGGCTTTTCAGTTGTCCAACAATCGAGGGGGCTATCTCGAGCTACAGTTACCGAATAGAGGCCGAGGAGCCTCCGGCTACTGTGAGCGTTTTGTTCCGGTACCGCGATTGATAATCTCTGAAGTTGAACGCTATTTCTTGCTTACCTAAAATATCGCTGCCTAATACCATCACAGATGCATTCATATTATCAGAACCAGAAATTTGCCTCCCGTTCAAGGCACCTGCGAGAACAGTGATATCGCCGAGGTTCCAAGACCCACCGTGCCCGTAACGATCCAAAATGATGACCTCAAAAGTATAACGTATAAAGACAAGCCCGGTCAGAGTTCCGCCCAAGCATCAACTTTATCGGCATCCGCTGTGAACATGCGGTTTAAATCAAGTTGACGGGCATTCCTTTTTTAAAGAATGAACGATACCGTGAAGTATCTCAGCCAAAGCCACTGAAATCCAAGACGGGACTACAGTTATTGCTTTCGGTAACATCAAACTATGTTGGCCAACAGTGCYCGACGATAGACCCGGCTATCTTGGAAAGCGGTAGCTCGACTTCCACGCCGCCAAGCACTTTTGCAGCTCGAGGCATGCCGTATACAACACAGCTATCCTCACTCTGTCCTATTGTCCTCGCGCCACCTCGGCGTAAGGCTAACATGCCGTTAGCGCCGTCCTTCCCCATTCCAGTCAACATTATGGCTAGGATGTTTCCCGATACTTCCTCCGCGACGGAAATAAAGGCGGCGTCCACACTCGGTTTGTGGCCTGATATTTTACCGTCGTCCCAATGCAACAGTTTATAGCCCTTGGTAGTTTTTCCTACGCGCAAATTATAGCCACCATTGGCCACATATGCCGTACCAGGTTCTACATCAATTCCGTTATCCGTTTCCCGTATGGTCAACTCACACACCGAATTGAGGCGTTCTGCGAATGAGGCTGTGTAAGCGGCAGGCATGTGCTGCACAATGATGATGGGGGGAGACTCTTTCGGTAACAAAGGCAAAAGCTCGCGGAGAGCGACCACGCCGCCTGTAGAGGCACCGATAGCGATCATATCTATCTTCGAGGAGCCTCGTGACGAAACCACATTTTTGCGGATGGCCTTTGCTGGTTGCACTATCTTAGCTTTGGCCGCAGCTTTTACTGTACTTAAAATTTCCTGGCCAATGGCTCTGAAGCTATCCTCCAGATCTGTGACGGGTTTGCCGATGACATCGAAAGCACCCAGCTCCATCGCCCTCACAGCCTGTGAAGAGCCCCGCTGTGTTAGTGAAGAAATCATCACAACGGGCATGGGCCTTAGTACCWTGATTTTTTCGAGAAAATCCAACCCATCCATTTTGGGCATTTCAATATCTAGGGTGATGACGTCGGGGTAAAGCTGTTTTATCATTTCTCTGGCGAGCAACGGATTTGTTGCAGTGCCAACCACATAGATCTCGGGGTCTGAGTCAAAAATACTTTTCAATATTTGGCGTATTAGCGCACTATCTTCAACGATTAGGACTTTAATCATATCTCCATCCTTCTGGCGGCTTGAGTAAGTACGTATTTATCCGGGTGATCCAAAACTCCTATTTACAGAACGGTATAACGAGCCCGTAGCCACTATCTGTTGTCACTTGCCTCCACAGGGTGTCACTGCTCTTGCACTTCGATAGATAGGTAAGATAAGCTCGGGAAGCGACGGCGGAGCTGACGCTTATACTCACATAACTCTCGTGGACTTTCGGCGGCAATCGACAATACCAATGCCTCTTGCGTTTGGCCGGTTTTCCATAGGCGAATACTTTTGACACGGGTGCCAACATTAGTTTCAAGCTCACTGGCAATATCGGCTGTTAGCCTTGGTGTGACTGTTTTGTCGAGCAATATGCCACTTGATTCTCGAACTAATCCATATGACCAACGTAAAATAACTGCCGCGCCGACGATACCCACGAATGCATCAACCCATATTAATCCAATATATTTACCTGCTAAAAGCGCAACTATCGCAAGCATTGACGTCAGTGTATCTGCTAAAACGTGATAGTAAGCTGCTTTCATATTGTGATCGTGTTGATGGCCATGGTCATGGAGTAAGAACACCGAGACGACGTTAACTATCAGACCAAAGATCGCAACCCAAATGGCCTCGGTRTACTGGATGACCTGAGGTTCCAGTAGMCGYTGKAYYGACTCTATCACCATCATAAGTGCAACTAGGGCCAGAGCAATCGCGCTTGCAAAACCACCAAGATAGGTCACTTTCCCCGTCCCAAAGTTGAACGCCTCGTTGTGAGTATGCTTTTTTGCATACCAGTAAGCAAAAAAAGTGATGGCAAAGGCCGCAGAGTGTGTCCCCATGTGCCATCCGTCAGCAAGAAGTGCCATAGATCCCGACCAAGTACCTACGGTAATTTCCAGAACCATTACGGTGGTTGTAAGCCAGAAAACTGTTTTGAGCCCATGCACGTTTACAGTGTGTGTAGGAGGGAAATCCTCGACGTGATTTTTGGGGTCTATGGAGGTTTTATGCACTGTACTTCCTGTTGCGTTATTTGCCTAAACAACAAATATTTGATTTCATTTGTGAGTTTATACTATACTATACCTAAGTATAATTTTGATCAAACTAAAAGGTGAAACTTTGGCACATATTGCTTCGAACAACAAAAGACTGATCTCCCGGGTTCGACGGATCCAAGGGCAATTGGCATCGATAGAAAAAATGCTTGTGAGTGAAGTTGATTGTATGGCGATTTTGCAGCAAGTTGCGGCGATCAAAGGAGCTGCCAGTAGCTTAACCAGAGAAGTGCTCGAAGAGCATTTACGGGAGCACCTCGGGGCTGCAGATATTGACCAAAAACACCGCGAGGAAGAGGTTGAAGAGGTCATTTTAGTGTTAAGAAGTTATCTAAAATAGTTTGACGATTTAGAATTAGTATTTGGTGCGCTTCAGCTCTCTTTGATGATAAACACTGGCAATACATCCATTTTGAAATGTCTATAAGTTGCCATGACAGTGCCCCGGTGCCGTAACATTGAAAGAGCACCTTATGCGGGATACGAAAAGCTTTATGGCAGACGCAAGTTCTTCGACCTACCCAAGGCAAACAATTCATTGATTGCCAAAGAGGCGCTCGAACGAATAGCAGCGCTGTACGGGATTGAGAAGAAAATCAGACGACGGCCGCCTGATATCAAAAGGCTTGCGCGGCAGGAGCATGCCAAACCGCTGTTTGATGCTTTGCAAGCGTGGCTACCAACACAATTGAACAAAATACTCGCCAAATCAGCATTGGCCGGGGCCATTCGCTATGCAATCACCAGATTGAAACGATTGGAGGTCTATCTGACAGATGGACGCCTCRCCATTGATAATAATCCGGCGGAACGCTGCATACGGCCCATAGCCCTTGGCCGCAAAAACTTCCTGTTCTACGGCTCTGACAAGGGCGGTGCACGCGCAGCAACTGCTTATACGCTGCTGCAAACTGCCAAACTCAACGGCATCAACCCGCAAGCATACCTGACTTCGGTCTTGGAAACTATTGCAGACCACCCGATCAACCTTCTTGACGAGCYCTTACCCTGGAACTTCACCGACAATCGGTTCAAAGAAGCCGCTTAAGGGGTTCCTCGGGCGCTTACCCACAAGCGGACATTTAATCAGATTGTTCAGAAGGATTCTTGATCGGTCTTCACAGAACTGGGCAGAATGGGCAAGCTGCGGAGTGACGAATGGATCAATTTTTTATCTAGCCGATAAGGAGGCGCCGTACCAGATCGGACAAATACAGGGTTATAGGGTCATTTTTTTTAGCATCTCTTACCGCCATACCAACCTCGACGACCGGCGCTTTTGGAAGCCCCGCGAGACCGGTTAAAATGCGCGCACCTGGCGGCACCGCCTTTTCAAGGCAGCAAGCCACACCCAGTCCAGCCGCCGCTGCAGAATGGATCGCTTGCAGGCTGCTGCTTTCATAGACAATGCGCCAGCGACGGCCTGCTTCGTTCAAACCCACAAGCAACGGCTCGCGCCAGCGACAGGGCTTTGAGAACATCACAAGCGGTAGGGGCGACAGCTCAAGGTCGAACGTCTCACTCGCATACCAGCGCAGCGCCATCTGCGTCCGCCAAATGGTGTGAAGGGTAAGATAAAACGGATCACCGAGTGCCATGTCGATCCTGCCGGAGATCAGATCCTCCCGCATGCTTCGGGAGTCTGCCACAATCACTTCCATTTCAAGGCCGGGATGCATTTTTGCAAAATCAATCAGCGCATCGGTAAGGAATCCAAAAGCGAAGTCTTCTATCACGCCAAGGGCGATACGGCCTTTGAACTGTTGGGGTTGAAAGCGTTCGATCGCCTCGTCAGTTAGCGCCAGGATGCGGAGTGCATAGGATAAAAACGCTTCGCCGTCCTTTGTCAGTTTCGCGCCTCTTGGCCCGCGATCAAGAAGTTTGAGCTGCACAATATCTTCAAGTCGCATCAATTGCTGGCTGACAGCGGGCTGAGAACGGTTCAACAGCGCGGCTGCGCGGGCGAGGCTACCACTTTGTGACACAGCAACAAAGGTACGGAGGACAGCAGTATCGAGATTTCCTGACATAAGAATATCTTATAATAGAGGTAACGAATTAAGCAATTCAAACAATATAGAAAAACGCTATTTAAGGATTTAGAGTTTTTTTAACGTCAAAACTGGATCCGGCCCCCATGAAGAATATCCCCTATTTCCATGTTGATGTATTTGCGTCACAGCCATTTACCGGCAACAGCTTGGCGGTCTTTCACGAGCCAACTGGCCTTGATGCGGCTCAGATGCTTACCGTTACCCAGGAGATGCAGCATTTTGAAACCATTTTCCTGGAGCCGACCAATAAACCTGATGTGAAAGACGCGCGAGTATTCGATCTCTTTGAGGAGTTGGATTTCGCTGGCCACCCGCTGCTGGGTGCTGCCGCGGTTCTGCATCACACAAATTCTTTCGACGAAGAACAGCTGTGGACGTTCAATCTGCCGCAGAAAACTGTCACGGTACGGAGCCGCCGCCGCGGCGATGGGTATCAATGTATGCTCGACCAGGGCACGCCGGAATTCCTCGGTCAGCTCGGCGGGAGCGACATCGAAGAGGTTTGCCGGGCCCTCAACCTAGAAACCGCTGATATAGTAGAGGATCTGCCCTTGGAAGTGGTTTCAACAGGGCTCCGGTACCTGATTGTGCCCGTCCGAGGTGCGCTTGCTAAAACCCGGATTGTTTCAAGCGATTTTGGTGAGCTACTCAAATCGTTCGGTGCCCAATTTGCTTATATTCTCGACGTCGATTTACTCGAAGGACGGCACTGGAACAATGACGGTATCCAGGAAGATGTCGCTACAGGGAGCGCTGCGGGCACCGTCGGCGCTTATCTTGCACGCCACGGGCGCAAACCCCTGAATCAGGAGTTTACTCTTAAACAGGGCGGCTATCTGGGGAGACCAAGCGAAATTCGCGTGCGTCCTATTGGCACTGCCGGGATCGTCGATCGCATCCAGGTCGGCGGTGACGTGGCGCTTGTCGCAAGCTGCATCTTGTTAAGTGAACCAAAGGGTGGGGAGCGATGAGCAGCCAGATTTTAACAATAGGACGTATTGAGATCGCAAATCAGCTGGATATCGCATCTTTGCTTGAACCAACAGTGGAAGCTTTCAAAGCACTATCTGCGGGCAAGAGCCGCTCGACTATTGATGTGCTTCATCCGACTGACCAGTCAGATATTCACGTCAAATCGGCGGTATTGGATGGATCCGATATTTTCACCGTGAAACTTGCAGGCTGGTCGGCTTCCAATGAAGGATTTGGCTTGCCAGCCAGTTCGGGAATGATCTTGGTGTTTGATTCTGCGTCTTGTCGTCCAATTGCAATACTGCAGGACAATCACCTGATCTCTGACTTGCGGACAGCTGCCGCCGGCGCTGTTGCTGCGCGAGAGCTTTCAAACGCAGATGCTTGCAAGCTTGGTGTTCTGGGCGCTGGAGAACAAGCGATGAGACAAATTGAGGCGCTTCGATTGGTGCGTGACATCAAGGAAGTTGTGATCTGGAACCGCAGTCGAGGGCGCGCTATCAAAATGGCAGGCCTTATAAGTGCGTCGGACGCTAATCTCACAGTTCATGTAGCGGACACCGTCCAGGCGGTGGTCGAAGGGGCGGATATTTTGGTGACAGCCACAGCCAGTAAAGAGCCCCTTGTGAGGGCTGAGTGGTTAAAGCCTGGCCTGCATATCACGTCTGTAGGATCAGATGATGCCACCAAATGCGAATTGGATCCAGCCTGTTTCAACCGTGCAGACCTCATAGTAGTAGACAGTGCCTTACAGTCGACGCAACACGGCAATATCCAACGCGCGATAGCGGCAAAAATAATTGCTCCGGAGTCGGTAGTAGAAATCGGGAATATTCTGACAGGAGACGTAGCGGGGCGCCGCAGCCACGAAAGTATTACCATATCCACATTCATAGGCATTGGCATTCAAGATCTCGCTGCTGCGAAAGTGCTTTTGGAACGGGTATCTGTTTAACACTACAGACTAGCGCAGGCATCGGAGTGTCTGCTCTGGGTCATGAGCAGCCATTCCAGCTTCGGGCACGATAGTCCGCTCTAGCTGCGGTAAGCGGCCATAGAGCTGCAAACGAAGTATGTCCGCTTCTCGCCAAAAGCGGACGGTGCGCCAATTTTTCAAAGCAAGAGCCTGTGCGGCTTTTTAACGTGATAGGGCACAGTTTAAATCGCAGATGGCAGTTACCCTAGTGCGTGTCCGAATTATCACTCTTGCTGCTCATACTGTGGACTGTATCAGTCATATCCGTTTGGGGCAGACAACAAGGGTCCGCTCAAAAATGGGTAGACCCTTGTTATTCAATGGGAAACTAGCCGATGACAAAGCCTAGCTGTTGAGCACTCGCGTCAGATTCTCGGCCTGTTCAGCAAGACTTTTCGCCACTACAAGCACTTCGCCCGACACATTATTGACCTGCCCCACCGAACTGTTGACCTCGGTGATGCCTACAGTCACTTCGCTCACACCGACCGATGCCTCTTCGATATTGCGTGCGATTTCCTGGGTTGCCGCGCCCTGTTCCTCTACGGCCGCCGCAATGGAAGACGAGACCTCGTTCAGGGACTCGATGGTCTTGCTGATGCCGCCGATCGACGACACTGCCTCGGTCGTCGCCGCTTGAATTTCCTCAACCTGCTCCCGAATATCTTCAGTCGCGCGCCTGGTTTGTTTTGCCAAGCTCTTGACCTCTGATGCCACGACGGCGAAGCCTCTGCCAGCCTCGCCCGCGCGCGCAGCTTCGATCGTTGCGTTGAGCGCCAACAAATTGGTCTGGCTCGCGATATCATTAATCAACTTGACTACTTTCTCGATCTTTTTGGATGCTTCGGAAAGTCCGTTGACCATCTTGTTGGTTTTTCCCGCCTCTGTGACAGCGTCAGCAGCGACCGACGACGATTGAGTAACTTGACGGCTGATCTCCTGGATCGAAGAGTTCAGCTCTTCGGACGCGGATGCCACCGTCTGCGTATTGGCGCCAGCTTCCTCAGCGGCCGCCGCGACAAGCGAGGCCTGCTCGCTAGTATTGCCAGCAGCCTGCTCCAATGTTTTGGCGCTGGCGTTCAGCTGTGCCGACGCCGCCGAAATCGAGTCGACACTAGAGTGGAACTCTGTCATTTTCCGTTCAATTCCGTCCGCCGCACCGTTGATCCCCTGCGCCGCTTCGCGGTAAGCGCCAAGCATGCCAGTCTCGGAAATTCGTCGGAAATATTGATTTTTTACGATGAAGCCGAGGCAAGCGACGGATTCGCGCACATAAGCGTCGGCGCGATCGATCAGCTCGTTGATCTTTTGGCACAAGGCACGCTCATCCATGTTGGCTACCGAAATATCCTTTATCCGGGCTTCGAAGTCGCCGCGCGAGACCGCGCTCACCACGTCGATGATCTCGCGGAATTTTTCCCCAGTTAAGATATCTTTTGTTGTCATGTCTTTAATTGGCTCATGCATATCAGTCATCCTTCGCTAGGGCGGCTACAAATTCAGCGTAGGTCACGCCCATTTCTGTCAGTTTGTCATCCAGCGCTTCGAGCGATTTCTCCAGGCCTACCCTTTTGCTGGCTGTACTGTCCTCAATCCGCTTGAGGTCGTCATACAGGGGCATAATTACATTCCGGATGTTGTGCGTGCTCGGCACGCGGCGGGTCGAATGGAAGCCGACGATAGTGCCGTTCACGACGCTTGGTGTAACGTGGGCTATGACCCAGTAATGATCGCCGTTTTTGGTTGAGTTAACGACGTAGGCAAAAATCTCTTCCCCCGCTTTGAGCGTATTCCAAAATCGCTCAAAAATAGCTCGCGGCATCGCCGGGCACCGGATGATATTATGCTGCTTGCCGATTACTTCCTCTTCAGTATAGTCGGCAACTTCGAGAAACGTGTGATTGGCGTAAATGATCCGTCCCGTTGGGTCTGTCTTGCTGACGATCAGATCGTCGCGGTCAAAAAAAACCTCTTTACCTATAAAATTCATATGCAGATATCCTCGTTATTGAAGGTTGCTCATTGTGGGCGATCACCGGGCCGTCATTGGGCCATCACTCGTCCGTCACGGGGCCACCGCAGGCACAAGAGGCAAGGTCACTAGGAAACTGCTCCCTTCACCCACCACGCTTGAGACCTGGATGTTTCCCTTATGCAGGTCGACAAGCTTGTCCACGATCGCCAGCCCCAGGCCGAGGCCATCCGTACCGTGGTTTTTGACGTCATGCCCCTGAGTGAAAGGCTCAAAGATTGTCTCCAGTTTGTCAGGCGCGAYGCCGATGCCTTCATCCCTGATACGGATCAGAAGATTGTCATCGCAGGTCTCCATCTCAACCCACACCGACGCACCGGGACTTGAAAACTTAATTGCGTTCTGGATTAGATTGATGAGGATCTGAATGCAGGTTTTACGGTCAATGCTCGCCTCCAACGCCGTGCCCAAAAGGCTGAACTTTATGCTAATCTGTTTTTTCTGGCTCAGATGCTGCAGTGTCATGACGATCTGGTCCCGCATCCCCGCCAGCGCAGTTGGCTCTCGGCGCAGCTGGATCGCGCTTGGGTCGGCCACCGATACTTCCAGGATATCTTCGATCAGAGCACAAAGGTGCTTTCCGCTCGACCAGATCAACTCTACATACTCCTTGTAATCGGCATTCTGTAAAGGGCCTTTGATCTCGGTTGTGATCAGTTCGCTAAAGCCTATGATCGCATTCAGCGGCGTCCGCAGCTCATGACTGACCATCGCAAGAAACTGCGATTTAGCCTTTGCTGCATCTTCTGCCACTGCAACCGCGCGTTCCAACGCCATCTCGTTTTTGACACGCTCTGTGGCATCACGGCAAATGGCGCTGAACGCAACATCGCCGGGGAGCGAATGGCGGATGATCGTTATTTCAAGCGGGACCCGCGAGCCGTCTTTGCACACCCCCAGGAGGGTGTTACGTGTTTCCATCGAGCGCGACAGAGCGCTTTCATTCTGAAAACCATCGATCAGCCCGGGGTGCCGGACTTTTGCGTCAACGGGAATAAGGAGAGCAAGAGGTAGGTTAATTAGCTCTTCCCGCTGGTAACCAAAGATTGCATGCACTGCCGCATTGGCCCCCACGACGCGGTGGTCGCCGTTGATTGAAAGAATGGCGTCCATGGACCGATTGATA